>DATGCC010000299.1:0-7750 GCA_035312345.1 Rhodothermales bacterium | reverse complement strand
CCTGCTTGCCATGATACAGCCCGTAGAGCACGCGGCTCTTGTTGTAGACTTTCGTCTCGGGCGAATTGATGTACTTAGGCTGATCGCTGTCCGCCTCCAGAATACGCCCGCCGAAGCCCAGCACCTTGCCCACATGCGAGAAAATCGGAAAGATGACGCGACCCCGAAAGCGGTCGTAATAACCGCTGTTGTCTTTACGCGAGAGCACAAGGCCCGCCTTCTCCAGCGTCTCGGCGTCTACGTGCTTGCGTTCGGCTTCCTTGAGCAACGCGTCCCACTGGTCCGGCGCGTAGCCAAGACCGAATTTCTTAATCGTCTTCGGCGAGAAGCCGCGTCCGGTCAGGTAGTCGAGGGCAGGCTTTCCGGCGTTGGTGGTGGTGAGTTGATCATAGAAAAAACGGGCGGCAAAGCGGAGCGCATGGTAGATCGACTCCATCTCGCTGGACTGCTCGCGTTCTTCGTCGTGCTCCGGCAGTGGGATCCCGGCACGCTCGGCCAGCATCCGGGCCGCTTCGGGAAAGCTATGCGACTCGATGCGCATGATAAACTGAAATACATCGCCGCCCGCGCTGCACCCGAAACACTTGAAAATGCCCATGCTCGGATTGACACTGAACGAGGGCGACTTCTCGTTGTGAAACGGACACAGTCCGAAGTGATTCGACCCTCGCTTTTTGAGCCGCACGTAGTCACTCACCACATCGACGATGTCCGACGCTGCCCGTATTTCTTCGATCTTGTGATCGGGAATAATCATGGTTGCCGCGTGCTGATAATTATGTGCGGTTTATGTACGATGCTTTTGTGAGAGAGGGTCCTTCTTTTCTCACTTTTCCCGAGTATAAAAAAGCCGAGTGAAAGGCCCGCTTCCACCCGGCTGAGACTTTCTCAGACGGTGCACTTTAGCCAGCTAGATAGACCGGTGCGTTGGGTGCTGGCATCACGACGGCCTGGCTCTCGTCTTCGACGGGGCCTACGTCAGGCGGGTTTGAGCACTGACACGAACTCAGGGACAGGCACAGCAGCATGCTTCCAAGGATCCAAAAACGCTTCATGGGTTTCTTCATTTGATTCGATGGGCGGCGTCGGGGTTTGACCACGCGCAATATACATCATCTGGCAGGCGTTCTGCACCGGGCAAGCTAGGTATAGCATAGTTTTCATCTTTTGAGGCTCCTGCTTTCCTCGTGTGTGCCTATCTTCAACGGTGTGCCTTGTCATGGGCTCGCGTCATTAGCTACACAACCATTAGGTTCACTCGCTTATGTCATTAGCTCACTGCGTGCGTGTCATTGGTCATTGTAAACATCCACATCAATGACTAATGACGTGCCGAAGGCACAAATGACCATAAAGCAAACATCCCCGAAGCCAACAACCACATACCTATCATCACTTTACTCCTCTAACTGGGCTCCCTCGTTCTGTGCACATCCTCGGCATCGACATCGGCGGCTCCGGCATGAAAGCCGCTCCCGTAGACATTGACAACGGCAAGCTGGTACGCGACCGCTATCGGCTCGACACGCCGCAACCGCCCACCCGCAAAGCCATGACCAAGGTGGTCGGCGAACTGGCGCGGCGCTTTGACTGGCACGGGCCTATTGGCGTCAGCTTTCCGGCGCGCATCAAGAAAGGCAAAGCGCTTACGGCGACCAACATCCACGATAAATGGCTCGGCACGAACGTCGTGAAGCGCTTCACCAAAAAGACCGGCTGCCCCATCTACGTCCTCAATGACGCCGACGCAGCAGGCATGGCGGAAATCGCCTTCGGCTCGAAGAAAAACCGAAAAGGCGTCGTTATGATGCTGACCTTCGGCACCGGAATCGGCTCCGCGCTCTTTGTTGATGGCGGGTTGGTCCCTAACACCGAGCTAGGCCACCTGAACCTGTTCGGGGGCATTGCCGAAGACTATGCCGCCAACAGCGCCCGCAAGCGCGAGAACCTGTCGTGGGAAGCCTGGGCCGAACGCGTGCAGGCTTATCTGGATCACGTAGAGTTTCTCTTCTCGCCCGACCGCATCATCCTGGGTGGCGGGGTAAGCCGCCCGCACAAGCTGGAGGAATACTTCCACCTGCTCAAGACCAACGCCAAGCTGGCCCCGGCGAAGCTGCAAAACGAGGCCGGTATCATCGGAGCCGCCTACGCGGCCCGCGGGTTGCTGCCGAAGGATTGATTCGGTCAACACCCTTGTGTCCTCCCTCATGTCGTCACATCGGCCCGTGTCTGTTCGCCATTGATGAGCCGCCAGATGCCGCGTTCGTTTTGATCGCGCAGTGTGGCAGGCAGGGCCTCCTGCGGAAAATCCTGATAGCAAATCGGGCGGGCAAAACGGTAGATGGCGGCCGTGCCTACCGACGTGCTCCGTACATCCGTCGTAGCAGGATAAGGACCGCCGTGGTGCATGGAGGGACACACCTCTACGCCCGTGGGAAAACCGTTGAGAATGAGCCGCCCCACGCGACGGCGGAGCACCTGAATGAGACGATTTGCCGAAGCCAGATCAGCGGAGGTGCCGTGCAGCGTGGCGGTGAGGTTACCTTCGAGCGTAGCAGCTAACAACTCCATCTCGGCAAGGTCGGCGCACCGAACCACCAGCGTGCTCGGCCCAAACACTTCCTCATGCAGGCGCGGCTCGCTGAAGAAAACCTCGGCATCCGTCGTGAAAACAGCGGCTCCTGCGGCCTCCGGCTCGGCTTCGACCCGGGCTGCCACTTCTACACCCGCCACACCGGCCACCGCTTCGACGCCATCGCGATAGGCTTTGCAAATACCGCCGTGCAGCATCGTGAAGGCCGATGTATCTCGGAGTTCGCTTGCAACGGCTTGCATAAAGCCATCGAGTGCGTCGCCTGCCACCCCGAAGACCAGACCGGGATTGGTGCAGAACTGCCCGGCCCCAAGTGTGACCGAATCCGCCAACCCGTCTGCCAAAGCAGTGCCCCGCTCTGCAAGGGCATCTGGCAATAGAAAAACCGGGTTAACACTTCCCATCTCGGCGTAGACAGGAATCGGCACGGGGCGGGCAGCAGCAGCATCGAAAATAGCACGCCCGGCTTTCAGCGACCCGGTGAAACCAACGGCCTGCAAGAACGGGTGGCGCACCAACATCAGGCTGACGGCGGGCTGCACGCCATGCACGAGCGAGAACGTACCCTGATGGAAGCCGCAAGCCTCCACCGCCCGTTGCAGCGCCTCGGCTACCAGTTCAGACGTGCCCGGATGAGCCGGATGGGCTTTGACCACTACCGGACAACCCGCCGCCAGCGCCGACGCTGTATCGCCGCCTGCCACGGAGAACGCCAACGGGAAGTTGCTCGCGCCAAATACCGCCACTGGGCCGAGCGGAACGAGCATCCGGCGAACATCCGGCCTGGGCACCGGCTCGCGATCCGGGATGGCCGGGTCAATGCGAGCGTCCACCCACGAGCCCTCACGCACCAGATGGGCAAACATCCGAAGCTGGTTGGTCGTCCGGCCTCGTTCACCGCGTACCCGGCCTTCGCCGAGCGCCGTCTCCGCTGCTACGCGCTGCACCAGCGTTTCGCCAAGAGCTTCGATCTCGTCAGCCATGGTTTCCAGGAGGGTCGCCCAGGCTTCTGGCGATTGGCTCTGGTTAGCTTCAAAAGCTTCTTCCGCTGCCGTCAGGGCCCGGTCGATCTCGGTCTCTGTCGCCTCATGAAAAGAGCCAGGCAGGGACGCGCCGGTGGTTGGATCCGTCGCTGTGAAAGTAAAGGTGCCCTCATGGGCGCGTTCGCCAGCGATGAGGTTAGAGCCGTGGAAGGCGTGGTCAGGCATGATGCTGTACAACGTGGTTTTCAAGGGTACCGATGGGGTCAATGATGATACGGATGCGATCCTCTGTCTGCAAGGTAAAGTCATCAGGCGGAACAATACCCGTCCCCGTCAGGAGAAAACACCCGTTGGGAAAGCTGTTGTCGCGAAACAGGAAATCGACCAGTTCTTCTGGTTTCCGTTTCAACTGCGTGAGGTCGGTGGTATCTTCAAAAACCGTCGTGCCTTCGCGCAGAATGGTGAGGTGGATGGTTGTTTCAGCAGGCAGCGGCTCTGGGGTGACAAGCAGACCAGGGCCAAGCCCACAGCACTGATCGTAGACCTTGGCCTGCGGCAGATACAGCGGGTTCTCGCCTTCGATGTCGCGGGCGCTCATGTCGTTGCCGACGGTGTAGCCGATGATGCTTCCAGCGGCGTTGACCGCCAGTGCCAGTTCCGGCTCCGGCACGTTCCAGCGAGCGTCGCGGCGGATACGGACGGCCTGCCCGGTTCCCACTACGCGGTGTGGTGTCGCCTTGAAAAACAACTCCGGTCGCTCGGCTACATAGACGCGGTCGTAGAAATCACCACCGCCTGCCTCCCTGGCTTCCGTCATGCGGGCAGCTTTGCTGCGCACGTAGGTGACCCCTGCTGCCCAGACTTCCTGACTTTTGATTGGCGGCAAGAACAGGTCGGCGCTGGGCGGCTCTACTTCCGATACGGTTTCTATCGTGCGGATCAGCCGTTCTCGAAGATCGGCCGCGTTGAAGAGTTCATCCCAGGAAGCGTGGGGTACGGCGTAATACCGCCCCTCTCTCTCAACTATGGAGCCACTGGTAGTCCGGTATAATCTGATGGCATTCAAAGTGGGTTGTGTGTTTGCTCCGAGAGTGCGTATTGAAACGGACCCAAGTTAGAAAATGCCACACCGAATTGCTGCCGTGGCGCGAGATCAAAACTTGACCGGGCAATGAATAAGCACGATACTGTCGCACCAGCTATCAAACAGCCGCTTCGCCCTGGATCCGTCATGCCTGATGCTTCTGTTGTAGACGACCTCCTCTTCCCGCCAGATCCATCGGTGCTGGCTGTCAAGACACACGGGCCGGGTCCAGAGGGACGGCTGCCGGTAACCGCCGACGAACTGCGCGAGACATCTAGTGGCAACCTCTTTGCGCTGACGCAAAACATCGGCATGGGGTGGCAAGCCTCCGAGGCAAACCGCAAGCCGTTCCTGATCCTCAGCACCTCGGGCGGCGTGCGCGCCCCCGACGGCACGCCCATCGCGCTGGGATACCACACGGGCCACTGGGAAATCGGCTTGCTTGTGGAAGAGGCGGCACATGAGATCCGACGGCTCGGAGCCATCCCGTTCGCTGGCTTCTGCTCGGATCCATGCGATGGTCGCATCCAGGGCACAGCAGGCATGATGGACAGCCTGCCCTACCGCAACGACGCCGCCATCGTGCTCAGGCGGCTCGCCCGCTGCCTGCCGACGCGCCGCGGGGTGATGGGCGTCGCCACCTGCGACAAAGGGCTGCCTGCGATGATGATGGCGCTCGCGGCCCTCCGCGACCTGCCAGGTGTGCTCGTGCCCGGAGGCGTAACGCTGCCCACTACCCATGGCGAGGACCTGGGAGCCGTGCAGAGCCTGTCGGCCCGCTTTGCACAGGGTGAGATTTCGCTGGATTACGCGCAGGAAATGGGTTGCAAAGCGTGTGGCTCCCCCGGTGGTGGCTGCCAGTTTCTCGGCACAGCGGCCACCTCGCAGGTCGTCGCCGAAGCGCTGGGTCTCACGGTGATCCATGCTGCCCTTGCGCCCTCCGGTCAGCCGATCTGGAAAACAATGGCGCGGATCTCGGCAAGGGCACTCATCGAAATGGAACGTCAGAAGCGCCGCATGCCCGATATCCTGACAGAAGCGGCTTTGCGCAATGCCATGGTGGTCCATGCTGCTTTTGGCGGCTCGACGAACCTGCTGCTCCACATCGCTGCCATCGCCCATGCGGCGGGGTTGCCACGCCCTACCGTCGAGGATTGGATCGACATCAATCGACAGGTGCCGCGCCTCGTGGATGTGTTGCCCAATGGACCCGCTGGCCACCCGACGGTGCGCGTCTTTCTGGCGGGCGGCGTGCCCGAAGTGATGCTCCATCTGCGCGAAATGGACCTGCTCGACCTGAACGTAGAAACCGCATCTGGCGAAAAACTGGGACCGCTACTGGATCGTTGGAAAACATCGGAGCGCCGCGCCCGCCTGCGCGAGGTGCTGTACAAAGAGGATGGCATTGATCCAGACGATGTCATTATGAATCCAGCACGCGCCCGTGAGCGTGGCCTGACCAGCACGGTCACCTTCCCCCGTGGCAACCTCGCGCCCGAAGGCTCGGTGATTAAAAGCACTGCCATTGACCTGTCCGTGGTTGATGCTGACGGGGCCTACCGCATGCGCGGCCCGGCCCGTGTCTTTACCCGCGAGCCGGATGCTATCAAGGCGATCAAGTCCGGCGCGGTGCAGGCGGGAGACATCGTCGTGCTGCTCTGTGCCGGGCCGATGGGAAGCGGCATGGAAGAAACGTATCAGGTGACGGCAGCGCTGAAACACCTCACCTGGGGCAAACAAGTCGCGCTCATTACGGATGCGCGTTTTAGTGGGGTGAGCACGGGAGCCTGCATCGGTCACGTTGGCCCTGAAGCACTGGCGGGCGGACCCATCGGCAAAGTGCAGGAGGGCGACATCATCGACATCATGATCGACCGCAACCGGCTGGACGGTTCGCTCCACCTCATTGGTGAAATAAGTGATGCGCCTGAAATATGGAGCATCGAACGCGGGAATGTGTTGCTGACCAACCGACAACCGCGTCCGGATCTCGCACCACGGGCCGACCTCCCCGACGCTACCCGGCTGTGGGCCGCCCTTCAGGAAGCCAGCGGCGGCACCTGGGGCGGCTGTGTGTATGATGTAGATCGCATCATTGAACTGCTGCGCATCGGGATGCAACAGGCACCCGCTTCTTCCTCCCCAACCAGCCTACCCACCTGACGATGCTGCTCATCCTCCTCCTGCTCGCCAGCGTCGGGATCATTGTCTACACGACGACAAAGCTCGACCTCCACCCTTTCCTCGCCCTGATCCTGGCAGCGCTATTCTTCGGGCTTTCCTCGGGCATGGACCTCCAGGTGCTCATCGATTCCATCGGAGAAGGATTCGGTAATGTAGCGGGCGGCGTTGGCATCATCATCATCGCGGGCATCATCATCGGCACCTTTCTGGAGCGCTCAGGCGGGGCCGCCTCCATTGCCGAGTGGGTGCTCAAGCGCGTCGGACGGAAGCGCGTGCCGCTGGCGATGTCGCTGGTGGGCTACATCACCTCCATTCCTGTCTTCGCAGACTCGGCCTTCGTGATGCTCGCCCCGTTGAACCAGGCACTGACGCTGCGCGCCCGGCTCTCGCTGGCAACGACCGTCATGGCGCTGGTGCTGGGTCTCCAGACAGCCCACACGATGGTGCCGCCCACGCCGGGTCCTATCGCCGCTGCGGGTATTCTGGGAGCTGACCTCGGCCTTGTCCTGGCCATCGGCGTGCCGGTGTCTTTTGTCGTCGTGCTACTCGGCTGGTTTTATGCGGAGAAGTGGGCCAGCCGCGTCGAGCTTGATCCAGCGGAAGGGCTGATCGAAACCGATCCGAAACCGCACCCCGACGCACCGGGACCGGCGAAGTCCTTCGCGCCGATCTTCATCCCGCTCGTGCTGATCGTCCTGCGGTCGGTGGCACAACTTCCAGCACAGCCCTTCGGAGAGGGTTGGTTTGCCAGCGCCATCGGGTTCATTGGTCATCCGCTCGTCGCGCTCTTACTTGGCGTCGCGCTGGCCTTTACGCTGCCTAAGAAACTGGAGCGGGAGATGATTTCCAGTTCGGGATGGGTCGGCAAAGCCTTGTACAGTGGCGGCGTCATCCTTCTGATTACAG
>DATGCC010000298.1:0-4591 GCA_035312345.1 Rhodothermales bacterium | reverse complement strand
CGCCGTACCCCGGCGACGGCCCCCCAATCGAGGGTCGCGCCGTCCATCGCGCCTGCATCTAACTCAACGGTGCCTTCTCGGGTGAGGACCGCACCGCATCCAGCATCGAATGCCCCATGCGCTTCTAGCACGGCGACGGTTTCTGTCACTACGTCAAACGCCGCGCCGCCATCCAGCAACAACGCTTTTCCCCTTGTAATGGCTTTGCGCAGCCCATCCAAATGGGCTTCGGAGGCATCTTGCGGAATATCCCACGCACCGCCATGCACCAGTAAACAGGATGCATCTGGACGAGACGGGGCCGGGCGGGTACCACTGTTCAGGTTCATGCTTTCAGAGTCTATGAGACTAAGAGCCTGTGAGGCTATGCGCTTCTGAAGCTATGAAAATGCTGCCCCTTTCTCACCTTCATAGACTTGTAGTCTCATAGACTCATCAACGCCTCCTCCTGTAACTATCTGCGGGCCTGGCCCGTTTTTTATGAAGAGCCACCAGCAACCTGTTCACCCGTGATGGTTCCTGTAACTATCAAGAAACGCACTCGTAATCCGCAGGCATCCATCCCCCAACGAACGTGTGGTCCATGAAAGCCTATCTACGATTTCTCGTCCCCGTTTTGCTCGTTGCCTTCACCTTCAGCCAGACGGGCTGTAGCAGCGATGCCCAGTCGAAGGATCCAGAGGAACCGGAGGAAGAACCGGCCCTCCCGGTAGAAGCCACCGCCGTCACGACCGGCGACATTGCGGCATTTTTTACGGGCACCGCTTCGCTCGAAGCCGAGGAAGAAGCCCTCGTCGTTGCCAAAGCCAGCGGCGTGGCGACCGAAATTTTCGTCGAAGAGGGGCAGTATGTCAAACTGGGCGACCCGCTCGCTAAGCTCGACGACGACCGGGCAACGCTTGAGCTCGAACGTGCCGAGGTGCTTCTTGCCAAGCAGCAGTTGGCGTACGACCGGATCAATGGCCTGCACGACAAGCAACTCATCAGTTCGGAAGAGTACGAGCGGGTAAAGTCAGAGTACGAGACACAGAAAGCCGTGCGCGACCTCGCCCAACTCGAACTGGCACACACAGTCGTCCGAGCGCCCATCAGCGGCATAGTCTCAGAACGCCTCATCAAGAAAGGCAACATGGTGACGACCAATGCGCCGACGTTCCACATCACCGACTTCGACCCGCTGCTTGCGATCCTGCACGTTCCAGAACGCGAGTTGAACCTGCTGCGGCAAGGGCAAAAAGCCCAATTGCGCCTCGACGCCATGCCAGGGCAAATGTTCACCGGCACCATCAAGCGTATCAGCCCCGTCGTAGACCCTGGCACCGGCACCTTCAAAGTGACTGTTGAAGTGCGCGACCGTTCGCGGAAGCTAAAACCCGGTATGTTCGGACGCGTGCAGATCGTCTACGACACCCACGACGATGTACTGGTGGTGCCCAAAGAAGCCGTTTTGGCCGAGGATGACCAGTCCGCTGTCTTCGTCGTGCGCGACAGCATGGCCTTTCGGCAGTCTGTCGAGACAGGCTACACCGACGAGCGCCACATCGAAATCACAACTGGCGTTGCGGAAGGCGACCTTATCATCACCACCGGCCAGTCCAGCCTCCGCGACAGCACGAAGGTCGAGGTTATTCGATAGCTTCGCTGTCAATACGCTCGTGTTGCTCGCTGTCAATAGCGCCTTCGGCGCGTCATTGGTCATTACAAGCATCGTGGCTCGATCAATGACCAATGACGCGAACGCAGTGAGCCAGTGACGTGAGCAACGCGAACCAATGACACGAACAACGTGAGTCCCCCATGAAAATCATAGATGTCTCCACCCGGCGGCGCGTCACGATTGCGATGTTTACCGTCGCGGTAGTGCTGTTTGGTAGCGTGTCGCTGGGACGGCTGAAAGTGAATCTGTTACCGGATCTCACGTATCCGACGCTCACCATCCGCACGGAATATCAAGGCGCGGCGCCGGTTGAAATCGAGAATCTGGTGACGAAGCCCGTCGAAGAAGCCCTCGGCGTCGTCAAGAATGTCAACGAGGTGCGGTCTGTCTCGCGGAGCGGGCAGAGCGATGTGGTGCTCGAATTTGCGTGGGGCACCGACATGGACTACGCCAGCCTCGACGTACGCGAGAAACTGGACGCGCTCCAACTGCCGCTCGAAGTCAAACGCCCCGTCATCCTGCGCTTCGACCCGTCGCTCGATCCGATCATGCGCTTTGGGCTGTTCGTGAAAGAGAAAGACGATACCCACCTTGCTGAAGGTGCCCCCTCCCCTGTTGAAAACATCCAACTCGCCCCCGACGATACGTTCGACGAAGAGCGGCTGAAGGTTGTCCGTCGCTTTGCCGACGAGCAGTTGAAGAAAGAGTTGGAATCGGTGCTGGGCGTCGCGGCGGTCAAGATCAGCGGCGGCCTCGAAGACGAAGTGCAGGTCTACGTCGATCAGCAGAAACTGGGACAACTGGGCCTGCCGATTGAAACCGTCGTGCAGGTACTCGGCGCGGAGAACGTCAACCTGTCGGGCGGGCGGCTCGAAGAAGGTGTGCAGCAGTACCTCGTCCGCACGGTCAACCAGTTCGAGACGGTCGAAGAAATCGGCAACGTGATCGTGACACAGCAGGACCGTCGCCCGGTCTACCTGCGCGACATCGCAACCGTGCAGCTCGGCTACAAAGAGCGCGAAGCCATCACGCGCATCAATGGCAAAGAGGCCGTCGAAGTCGCCATCTACAAGGAGGGCGACGCGAACACGGTGGCCGTGGCGGAAGCAGTAGAGTCCAGGCTGAACTATGTTGAGGAGTTGCTGCCGTCGGAGATGGAACTGGTGCCCGTCTACAACCAGGCGACGTTCATCTCGCAGGCGGTCGGTGAAGTGGTCAATGCAGGCATCATCGGCGGCATCCTAGCGATTATCATTCTGTATTTCTTCCTGCGCAACGTCGCCACGACGCTCATCATTTCGCTGTCGATTCCGGTCTCGATTATCGCCACGTTCAACCTGATGTACGGCTACGACCTGTCGCTCAACATCATGTCGCTCGGCGGCCTTGCGCTCGGCATCGGGCTGCTGCTCGACAACTCGATTGTGGTACTCGAAAACATCGCCCGGCACCGCGAGATGGGCAAAACGCGGGTGCAAGCCGCCCGCGAAGGAGCTGGCGGCGTCGGCATGGCGGTCGTCGCCTCGACGCTGACGACAGTGGCGGTGTTCTTTCCGCTCGTCTTCGTGCAGGGCATCGCCGGGCAACTTTTCCGCGATCAGGCGCTGACGGTGACGTTCTCGCTACTGGCCTCGCTCGTCGTCGCGCTCACGCTGATCCCGATGCTCGCCTCCCTCGGCAAAGACAAGGACGAGAAAGAACCGGAACCTGTACTCGGCACACCGAAGACCAAAGTCGGTCGCGGCCTCCGCACCACGCGGCTCTTTATTTTCACGAAAGTACCCTCCTTCTTCGCCCGCCTCTTCTACATCATTTTTCGTGCTATCGGTCGCTTTTTGGGCTGGATCCTGCGTCCGTTCACGGGCGGTTTCAACCGGGGGTATGATTGGCTAGAAACCCGCTATCCCCGTGTAATTGGGTGGGCGCTGGAACGGAAAGTGGTGGTACTCGGCGTCGCGTTTGCCATGTTTGCAGCGACGTTGCTGCTCATCCCCGGCCTCGGCATCGAACTCATCCCACAACTCACGCAGGGCGAACTGGATGTGGAATTCCGCCTCGCGCCCGGCACGCCGCTCGAACAGACCGACGCCGTCCTCGCCCGTGCCCAGCGCACTGCTGCCAATGTGCCTAACATCGGCACGACGTTCGCCGTGGCAGGCTCCGGCAACCGGATGGACGCCAACCCCGACCAGGGCGGCGAAAACTGGGGCGAGTTGCACATCAAGCTGGTAAACGACACCCGCGAAGCAGGCGAAGAGGCCGCGATGACAGCCCTGCGCCGTGATCTGGAACGCGTACCCGGCGTGCAGTACAAGTTCGACCGCCCCACCCTCTTCACCTTCAAAACGCCCATCGAAGTCGAAATCGCAGGCTACGACCTCGACCAACTGAAAGCCGTCTCGCAGCAAGTCGCGGCTAAAATGGCCGATTTGGATCGGTTCGCCGATGTCAAGTCGTCCATGGAGCGCGGGCACCCGGAGATTCGGATTCTGTTCGACCGTGAGCGAGCCGCGGCGCTCGGCCTCGCCGTCCACAATCTCGCTGACCGCGTAGTGAGCCAGGTGCGCGGCGATGTGGCGACGCGCTACTCGTGGAACGACCGCAAAATCGACGTGCTGGTGCGTGCCCGCGAAGAGGATCGTTTCTCCATCGAGCGCATCCGCCGCCTTGTCATCAACCCGGAAAGCGAGCGACCCATTCCGCTCAGCGCTGTCGCCGAGGTGGTGGTGGATGAAGGCCCCGGCGAGATCCGCCGCACAGGCCAGCAGCGCGTCGCCCTCGTCACCGCCAACCTGACCTATGGCGACCTTGGCACCGCGACAGAAGCCATCGATCAGTTGATTGCCTCGACGCCGAAGCCAGCAGGCGTTGTGCTACGTCAGGCCGGGCAGAGCGAGGAGATGTCTGCCAGCTTCCGCTCGCTCCTGTTCGCGC
>DATGCC010000297.1:0-4621 GCA_035312345.1 Rhodothermales bacterium | reverse complement strand
AGACATCTACCCTGGCTTTCCCACCGACTTACAGGCACAGTGGACCGTCTTGCTCGCTAAAGCCCATGGCGAAGGCACCGTTACTGACACCGTCTACGGCGACCGCTTCAACCATATCCCCGAACTGGCCCGCCTCGGCGTCCGTGCCCAGGTCAATGGTCAGACCGTCACCGTCCACGGTGGACATCCCATGAAAGGAGCCTATGTGATGAGTACCGACCTGCGGGCCAGCGTCTCGCTGGTGCTGGCGGGCATGATGGCCGAGGGCGAGACGCACGTTCTCCGTGTCTACCACCTGGATCGAGGCTACGAAAACCTGGAAGACAAACTTACGGACGCTAACATCCGCATTCACCGCAAATCCTACGAGGAGTTTGCTGAGTCCCAGTTACAGTCGGCGTAGTTACTTGATGGCAATATCGACGTAGGAGCTTTCTCCAGACAGCGTGAGCGGAAGCGGCTCCGGGTCACCTGTCATTTCCCAGGTCTCTGTTTCGCAGGTGGCTTTGTTGAAGTGCTCAACCATTACCTCAGCACCGGGGACGAAGGAAAGACTGGCCGCTGTCGCCCCTTCTACACCTGCGGCACAGGCATCGTCATGGATCATGGTACCCGCTAAATCGCGAAGTCCGTCCGTGCCAAAACCTACCAGGGTTACGCTACGGCTCCACTGTCCCCCCATTCCGAAGGTGCCATCAAATACCAGTTCGTCGCGCCCGTCCCCATCAAGATCGGGTATGGCCCAGAGATCCTGCACGACAGACTCAAAGGCGATGTTGCGAACAAGTTGATCGCCTTCGAGAATGGCAAGCCCGGTTTTGGGGCAGCAACGCGGCCAGAGGCTCATGACAAAGAGTGTAGCTGGAATCACGCGCCGACCAGTAGCTTCGTGCATCATCCACGGCTTGCAAGACAGGTGGAGCCGTTGCCCAATGTGACACGTCAACTTCGGGTCGCTCTGCTCGCCCATCGGCAATTTCAACAGGAGATTGCGCCTGAGCACACCCCACCAGAGCAACATAGATCAGGAAGCAAACAATACAGGTGCCGTAGTCCCTCTAGCAAAAGGTGTTGGTAGTAGAAAGGCTGCAATTTCCTCCACCGTTTGCTTCCGGACAAGAGGCGTGATGTGTGAATTTTTCTGTTGGCTAAAACACGGCGCTGAGTTGCAGCCGTACGGTGTGCAGCGTCGGCGCGTCGGCGGGGGCGCGACCGTTGTAGGAGAGCGTGGCGCGAAGCAGACTGCTGATTTGATACCAGCCTGTGAGCGTCCAGAGGAACGACGTGCCGCCCCCCCTCCCATCGGTCAACTCGAAGTTGGCGAGGCCGACGGCATCCCCATTCAGGCTCACATCGGCCATCTCCACACGGCCCGTCAAGCTCAGAAGCCGGGCCAGCGAAAACCGGGCAGTGAAAGGCACTTTGATGACCGTCGCCTGCAAATCACGCACGGCATCGCGCTTTTCGCCGTAGGAGACACTCGATGAAAGTTGCAGCGTGCGGAGCGGATTGAACGACAACTCCGGCTCTACCGAAAAGCCGTCAATGTCAAACTCCCGCGAGTCGAAGTTCTCGCTGACCGTTCGGTTCTCCTGAAGGGCCGAGAGTAGCCGTACACCCCACTTGGCATTCGGTCGGAAGGTGGCCTCGCCTCGCCATTCGTTGACGAAGCGCGACTCCGTGTCGGCAGCCAGGACGCTCAGGTTCCGGATGAGGTTGTATGAGAGATCCAGCCCGTAGCGCGTCACGTTGCGGAAGAGCGTCAGATCCTGCGTGAAGCGGAGCAGGCCGCGCAATGTGTTGGTCGGGTCGCGGTAGTATTGCTGCCGGAGGAGGTAGATACGCGCTAGGTTCGGGTCTTTGCTCTTCTCCTGAATCTGTACCGAAGTGCGGGTGGAAACGTTCGATAGCAGCCGCTTCCACCGGGCTTCTGCCTGCTTCCAGTTCCTACCCGGTTCCAGTTGCAGGCTCACGCGGCTCTGTACACTGATTGTCGAAAAAAGCGAGTCGGACGGGATGAATGTGCGCACGTAGGTGCCTTCGTCTTGCGTGCGCTCCGGGATGAACTCTTCGATCTGGATGACGCCATCGCCATTGGCATCCTCCCACACGTATTCACCCAGTTCTGCGCCGGTGCGGACGTAGATTTCCTGCAACTTGGGTGTCTGTTCCGTCAGCGCCTCGTAAAACCAGTTAAGGTTGACACTCCGCTCGAAGGGCAAAAACCGCCCGTTCCATCGCAGCACGACGGATTTGTTGTCCTGCTGTCCTCGGCCAATAAAAAACGGGCTGAAAGAACGCACGCGATACCCGATGCTGCCGTCGGTGTTCAGAATAGAGCCGGGACGGAAGCGAAACTGCGACTGCAACGTCCACGACTCGCCTGCATCCTGCAACGAGCCATCGGCCCACTGGTCCTCCGTGCGGTATTCCAGGGTCCCGCCGATTTCGACCGTGTTCGTCCGCCACGCAAGACCAGGTCGGTATTCGATGAACGCGAGCGAAGCCGCGGCGAGGCTGTCCGTCCCGATCACCTGCTGGCGACGCCGCTCCTGCTCGACTTCCACATTCGGCACCAGCTTCCCGCCAAACAGCGGCTGCTCAATGCGCCCTTTCTGCCGCAGCCATCGCCCATCGATCTGCGCCGCGGTGTCCTCGCTGTGGATGTTCTCCACCTGATAGGACAGGCGCGGATAGGTGCCTTCGGCAAACCGCAGGTGCCCCGCCTGCCGCGTTCCAGTAAACGTGTCTTGCAGTTTGATGCGCCCGACTTCAGCCTGCAGATTACTCGTTGGCGTAGCAGTCCAGAGGATCTGGCCTTCGTCGGTGGTTTCGTCGCCAATCTGGACGGTACCGCCACCGCTCCCGGTGACCTGGCTGTTGAGATTCCAGCGCCGCGCAAACTCGACGGGACGGGTGCGATCGAACGAGGCAAAGTTGTTGCCTGTGAAGCGGCGGCGCACTTCACCGGAGAGGGTACCCCAATCCGTGTCGCCAAAGGTGAGCGCGAGCGGTTTTAGCCGTAGGCCTCCGAGATAGGCATCACCCACATCGTCCTCAAAATCCACATCTGAAAACCGATTCTCGTCGTTGAGCGAGTGGCCCCATTCGCCGAAGAGTTCGAGTCCGCGTACCGGTTCAAATCCTCCCCGAAAGTCGAGCAGGCGCTGTTGTTTCGGCTTCGGCAGCAGACGTACCGGCTCGTAGTCGCCGAGTCCGGGACCACGAAAGACATAGAGGATGCCATTGACCGTCTGCCCCTCCCGCGAATAGCTGCCCTGCCCGCTCCCGACCCGCGAAAACCGCACGCGATACACAGGTGCGCCAGATACCGGTGCTTCGGTGATGGCAACGAAAATGGAAGTCGTATCGCCGCTGGCCAGGGTAGTGTCTTGACGAACGTATTGCACGAAGGGTGCTTCGGGATCGAAATCGACGCGGGTGGAACCATCAATGGTCGCGGTCGAGTCACCGATGACAGCAAGCAGGTCTTCGTCTTCTTCCGAAAGGCCAAACTCTTCGTTGAACTGCCTGCTGTCTGCCTCGCGCAGAAAGGTGAAGCCGAGCCGCCCCCGTGGTGAACCATCGGCCCGCTGCCACAGGCCAACTTCGGCATCCGAGCCAAGCAGGGTCCGCGTGAACTCAGTGGTTGTGTATTGAAACTCGACCGTGATGCGGTCATCCTGCCGAATAATCCGGTTGGAGGTGAAGGTCAACTCACCCGTCGCGTAATCAATGACATAATCGTTCGACTCGCCGCGTGTGAGCGTCACCCCATCGAGATACACGTCTTCGGAGCCAGGGATGACGATGATGAAACGCTCTCCGCTGCGCCCTTCCAGACGGTACGGCCCCTGCACGCCATCAACAGGCTGGATGTCCTGCGACTGAAAAATACCACGTGCCGTAGCCCCGGCCACAGCTACCTTCCCCGGCCCGACGGCCCCGACCTGTGGATCAGGCAACGCTCCAAAAACCGTAATGCCCTGGAGCTTTCGGGAGAACCGGGCAAACTCGCTGTCCCGAAAGCGCAGGTCAAAGTCGCCGAGTTGCGCCGTGCCTTGCTCCGACTCAATCTCGATGAAGACGCGGTCGAATTCGCTCAAGCGTTGCGTCGTGCCTTCGGGCAGGATGGGCGTGTTTTCGTCTGTAAGCACCGCCTGCACGCGTACGCCATCCGTCACTTCACCGGCCACCTGCATGCGCAGACCCGATTCCACCGTCGCGTCGCGGTTGTTCCCCACGAGCACACCGCGCGAGATTGAGCCGCTACGTTCTAACCGAGCCCCGCCGAACGGATCAAATGGTTCGTCGCTTTCCTGATCTCGTTCTTCGACCACGGCGACTGACGTGCCCGTTGAATCATTGTCAGGGCGTACCACGCTCCGCAACCGGTAGGCGTCCTTGAAGGCAAAGCCCCACGTCCGGTAGACCGCTACCAGCGAGCGGCGTGGATCCGGCACCAGCCCATCGATCCAGAGCCTCCCAAAGCGATAGTCGATGCGGTAGCGCGTTGAATCGAGGCGGGTGCCATCCAGGTAGATTTGTTCGGTGCCTGGCAGGATGAACGAGCGGAGCACGTACGGCTGAGGCTGCAATAGGTCAAGCGTGTCGCGGAATG
>DATGCC010000296.1:0-4729 GCA_035312345.1 Rhodothermales bacterium | reverse complement strand
TAATTCATCATCCATCTGCAACGATGTCCAAGTCTTTACGCGTCGGCGTGCTGACCGGAGGCGGCGACTGCCCCGGTCTTAACGCCGTCATCCGTGCGGTTACGAAAAGCCTCGTGGTGCAGCACAACGCTGAAGTGCTCGGCTTTGAGGATGGGTTCCAGGGGCTTATTGAGCAGCACGTGCGTCCGCTTCAGTACCGCGATGTGAGCGGGATTCTGACGCGGGGTGGCACCATCCTGGGCACGAGCAACAAGGCCAACCCGTTCAACTACTACCGGCGCGGCGGGGCCGATGTCTCGGCAGAAGTGAAGCGCTATTACAAAGGACTCGGCCTCGACGCGCTCATCGTTATCGGTGGTGATGGTACGCTCTCCATCGCGCACGGCCTTCAGCAGATGGGCATCAACTGCGTCGGTGTCCCAAAAACCATCGACAATGATCTTGTGGGCACTAGCCGCACCTTTGGCTTCGACACCGCCGTTAGCATCGTAACGGAGGCCATCGACCGGCTGCACACGACGGCGCAAAGCCACAACCGCGTCATCATTGTGGAGACGATGGGTCGCTATGCCGGATGGATTGCCCTTTACGCAGGCGTGGCGGGCGGGGCCGATGTCATCCTCATTCCAGAGTTTGAGTACGACATCAAGGAGGTGGCCCGCGTGTGCCGAGAGCGGGAGAGTGGCGGGCAACATTTCACGATCATCGCCGTGGCGGAAGGGGCCAAACCCAAAGGCGGCGAACACGCGGTGCAGGAGATCATCAAAGAGAGCCCGGACCCGATCCGGCTGGGCGGCATCTGCAAGGTGCTGGAAACGCAACTGGAGCAGCATGTGCGTAGTGAGGTCCGCTCGGTGATTCTGGGCCATACGCAGCGCGGCGGCACGCCTACCGCCTACGACCGCAACCTCGCGACCGTGTATGGCTCCTACGCCGCCGCGATGGTGGCCGATGGGCATTTTGGGCGGATGGTGGCACTGCAAAACAACAGCCTTACCAGCATCGCGCTTGAAGAGGTAGCCAACAGGACCCGCACCGTCCCAACCGATGCGCCGATGATTGCCGCAGCGCTGGCGGTAGGCACTTCGTTCGGTGTCCCTGATCTGGAGATTCGTCTCGTCGGTACAGAGATCACGCCCAAGCTGGTGTAATGATGCAGTTACAGGTTGTGGGTTCACGGGGTACAGGTTCTCTTATCTGGAACGAACGCGCTCTTTTTAACCTGAAACGTGCAACCTTCTAACCTGGAACCTATCTCCATGCACATTTTCCTCACGGGCGCGACGGGCTTCGTCGGCTCCTACATCCTGCGCGAACTCATTCAGCAGGGCCACACGGTGCGCTGTCTTCTGCGCGACACGGATGAAAAACTCGCCGTAGAAGGCAACCAGATCGAACGCGTCAAGGGTGATATTACGACGCCCAAAACCTTCGCGGGCACGTTGCGCGGCTGCGACGCCGTTATTCACCTCGTGGGCATCATTGACGAAAAGCCGTCGGAGGGCGTCACGTTTGAAGCTATTCATTACGAAGGCACGCGCAACATTGTAGATGAGGCAAAAGACGCCGGGGTGACGCGCTACGTCCAGATGAGCGCCAATGGCGCAAGGCCTGATGGGGTGTCTGAGTATCAGGTAACCAAGTGGAAGGCCGAGGAATACGTCAAGCGTGCCGGGTTCGACCACTGGGCTATCCTGCGTCCGTCTATCGTCTTCGGCGATCCGGGGTCGGACAACGTTGAGTTTGCCACACGGCTGGCGAAGACGCTCATCAAGCCATTTCCCATCCTGCCCATCTTCGGCGATGGCAAATATAAGTTGCAGCCCGTCTCCGTCGAAGAAGTCGCCGCCGCGTTCGTGCAGGCACTGACGCTGGAGGCTGCCCACGAGCAAACCTATTGCGTGGCTGGAAAGGAAGCCTTTCCGTATACCGAAATCCTCGACCGCATCACGCGGGGGTTGGGGTTGGAGCCAAAGCCCAAAGTGCCGAATCCTGTCTGGCTTGTCCGGCCTGCCGTCCACACGCTCGGTAAATTCGGCCTGCTGCCTATCTCCCCCGATCAGTTCGAGATGCTGCTCGATGGCAATACCTGTGACAGCACCGCCTTCTACGAGGATTTTGAGGTGACGCCCAAAGCCTTTGCGCCGGAAAACCTCGCTTACCTGAAAGAACGGGCCTAGCCGTGTCACAATAGCGGCGACGATGCGTAGGGCAACCACGAGTGCCCTGTCGAACCATCGGTTGTGCTATGACCAAAAAGGCGATCCACAAAGGTTTACGGTTTTTCTTTCTGACGTTCTGGGGTGTTGTATTGACCTGGCAGTTTTACAACATGCAGGCGCACGGCGTCCCTGATGCGCTACTCGAAAGTGATGTCAACGTTGCGGTGACAGACTCGTCGGGTTTGTTGATTTTCGAGCCGGTGGTGGATACGATGACGACAGCTTTGCTTTTCTATCCCGGTGCCCTCGTCGATCCCGAAGCTTACGTGCCGATGGCGCATGCTATCGCTGAGGCAGGGCACAAAACCATCATCGTTAAAGTGCCGTTTCGGATGGCGTTTCTAGATCGCATGGAGCAGCGCGTATTCGAGCGAACCCAGGAAATTATGCAGCAGGAGGCCGGACGCCGCTGGATCGTCGGCGGTCATTCACGCGGCGGCGCGATGGCGGCGCGGTTTGCTGGAAGTCATGCCGACCAGTTGGCAGGCTTGCTGCTCGTCGGCACCTCGCACCCACGCAGGCACGACCTGAGTCCTTTGTCTATTGATGTGACGAAGGTTTATGGCTCCGAAGATGGCCTCGCCAGTGAAGCGGAAATCGAACAATTCAGCCCCAACCTGCCCGACAGCACACATTTCGTCCGCATCGACGGCGGCAACCACGCGCAGTTTGCCTGGTACGGCACGCAATTAGGTGGCGGTAGTGCGACGATTTCCCGCGAAGCACAACAGCGCCAATTATTACAAGCTGCACTGGAACAGTTGGGAAGGGTCGATTAAACTACATCGCCAGCCGCGGCTGGTGTACAATGATCAACTCCGCGCCGTCGCGCCGTAGCGAAAGGATGTCGCCGATGCCGAACGCAGTCAGAAACGGCTGGATGCCTGCTGCCACCTGCCCTTGCAGGTCACCTTCGCTGAAGGCAGAGAAAACCGTTGTCGTAATCTCGGTGGTGATCTGGTCTTTGTAACTCCCGAGCGCGTCGCAGAGGTCGAAGGCGATGAAACCGAGGTTGATGTTACAAAACCCACCGGCTTGCACATCGCCCACGAACTGCACATCTACCACGTCGAAGGTAAGCGCGCCTGCTGCCACCGTTGGCACCAACAGCACATCGACGTAGGCGTCGCCGAGTTGGATGTCGGGCGCGATGCTGTCTTTGCTGCCGAGGCAACCGCCGCCACTGCTCGTCAGGCAATGGCCCTTGAACTCGGTGCCGTCTTCCTCAAAGGGAAACCGAACGGTGAGCAAGAGGTCCTGCGGGCCACCGGGTAGCGTCACCGCCACACTGTCGGCCACGATGTTGACATCCCGCACGTAGTACAGAAAGCGAAACGGACCACGGGCACTGCGCGACTCGGGGATGTCGAACCGGATCTCGCTGCCGCCGAGGTTTGGCCCGAGGCGGATGTAGGCATCGTTGCTGCGGTACCAACTCTCGGCGCGTTCCTCATTTTCCTGTCCGTAGTTGTTGAGGTGAACTTCCGTCTCACGCAGGCCACCTTCGAGCGCTGTAGTCAAAAGTGCCACGCTGATGCGTGTCTCGACAGGCCCCATCACGTCGGGCTCATCCATACTGGTTCCACTGTCGCACCCGACGAGGGCAAGCAGGAGCAGCAAGCCAAAGATGGGTACAAGACGAGACATGATGGGAGGTTTTTGTGTCAGTGCGGACGGACACGTAGGTCTGCCCTTACGGATGCAAAAGGTAAAGCAAGGAAACAGGTTCATCTCAACCTCCCGCTTCCCTCCTGGCTCTTCCCGCTGTCCCATATCCAATTTTCGCACAATCCCTACACCATACAGAAAGCAGGTGTGTATTTTATGTTGCCTTCTCATTCATTCTTCTGACTGACACAACCGCATGACCGCATCGCAGCAACCTGAAGCACCCGGCAAAAAATACGTCGCCATCGCGGGCAACATTGGCGCGGGCAAAAGCTCGCTCACGAAAGTGCTCAGCGATTATTTCAAATGGCAGGCGTTCTACGAGCGCGTAGACGACAATCCCTACCTCGCCGATTTCTACAACGACATGCTGCGGTGGTCGTTCAACCTGCAAGTCTTTTTCTTGTCGAGCCGCTTCAAGCACCAACGCGACATCGAGGCGGCTCCGCATTCTGTGGTGCAGGACCGGTCTATTTACGAGGACGCCGAGATTTTTGCGCGCAACCTCTACGAGATGAGCCTGATGAGCGAGCGCGATTATAAGAATTACACGGAGTTGTTCTCGATCATGACCTCGTACCTGCGCCCGCCCCACCTGCTCGTTTATCTACGTGCCACGGTGCCAACGCTCGTGGGCCACATCCAGCAGCGCGGGCGCGACTATGAGAACACCATCCGCATCGAATACCTCCAGCGCCTGAGCGGCCTCTACGAAGACTGGATCGACCGCTACGACATCGGCCCCAAGCTCATTATCGATGTGGACGAACTCGACTTTGTCAACAGCGACGAGGACCGCCGCGAGATCATCTCCCGGATCGACAGCCGCCTCTTCGGGT
>DATGCC010000295.1:0-12712 GCA_035312345.1 Rhodothermales bacterium | reverse complement strand
GGGCGTACGGGCTTCGGAGAAGGACCAGGTGGCGCCGTCGCCGGAGGCGGCCCAGTAGGCTGGATTCCCCGACTCAAAGCCCCCGTTCGACAACAGGTTGAGTTCTGGCACGGCGGCTAGCAAGTCAGATACGGGTGCAATGAAGACGTCATCCCAGAAGGTAGTGCCTTCGAAAGCGTGCCAGTAACGCAACCGCAACTCCATGCCCACGGCACCCTCCACCGGATATACCACAAACGCATAGTGCGTCCACCCCGTCGAGGTCTCCTGCACCGCCAACGGAATCACCTGCGCGTTGTACTCCCCGTTCAACCGAATATCAGCACCGCCGATCTCACCCCAACCGGCTGCACCACCGTCCAGGTTGTCGTACCACAGCGCCGTGATCCCGATGTTGTTGTCGCCCATCCCGATCTCCTCCGGCGTGGGCACGCCCTCGGTCTTGACCCAGTAACTCACCAACACGGGCTCACCCTCGGTTACCGGCACCCGGTCACTGACAGCCACCGTCTCCGAGGCTCCGGGATCGTTCTGCTCAATCTTGAGACTGTAGGTGCCCGAGTGTGCGTCCTCGTCCGTCACCGTCTGAATGAAGGGCTGCGTCTCCGGCCAGGTGTCCACTCCGCCCGAGAAGTTGTCCCACCAGTAGTACCATGTGTCGCCCGCATCGACGTTGGCGTTGAACCAGTCGCCCGCCCAGCCCTCGGCTCCTTCGGCCGTGCGCAGGAAGAGGTCGTCGAGGTAGACCGTGCCGGTGGCGTTGGCTCCTTTGCGGAAGGTCACGCGGGCGCTCTTGGCGGCCTGCTCGCCCGGCAGCGTGATCGCGCCGAGCGTTTCGCTCGAGAGGGCGACCCAGCCATCGGTGGAGGCGGCGTCTTGCGGCACATCGAGCACGAGGGGTTGGCCGAGCACATTGGTGGTCTGCGAGGCGTCCGAGAAGAACTCGAAGACGAGTTGGAACTTCTCGTCGTCGTTCGTGGGGTTGGTGTTGACGCCGTCGGTCTGGACGTAGGCTCCGATGACGATCTCCGGGTTCTGGCCGCCGGGGATGCCAGCGACCCAGTTGCGGACGCCTTCGCTCATGGTCCAGGCGGCTTCGCCTGCGCCGGAGAGGGCGAGGCTGTGCGAGGGCGTACGGGCTTCGGAGAAGGACCAGGTGGCGCCGTCGCCGGAGGCGGCCCAGTAGGCTGGATTCCCCGACTCAAAGCCCCCGTTCGACAACAGGTTGACGGGCGATTCTGCTGTAAGAAAATCCGCGATGTTGCTCTGGGCAGATGCCGGGATGGTCCACAGGAAGAGGACCAACATGGGCCATCCAAGGCGCGCCCATCGAGAATACGGTAGCATGTTTTGCATGGTGACTACGCTGTTTTGTGGGTTGTTAAGCAGGTAGATGCGCTATGAGCCTGTGGCTACCGAAAGCGCTTCCGTATCAGGTCAAAAAAAGTCAACTCGATTCGCGCACCACCAGCATAGTCGGTACGGTAATCGTGTGGGTGGTGCGTTCATACTGGGTTTGCTTGGTGGCGGAGGTTTCCAATAATTCGGAGAGGTACCGGATTGCCAACTCGCCTAATTGTTCTTTCAGGACCCGCACCGTAGTGAGTTGCGGAAATGCGTGTTCTCCACCGGGCACATCGTCGAAGCCTACGATAGCCAGGTCTTGTGGGACGTGAAGGCCCTTCCGGGTGGCCCGGTCGAGCACACCCAGTGCCAGCGCATCATTTGCGCAGAAGACCGCCGTAGGCATGGGATCGCACGCCAGAAGTTTGTCACAGAGTGCTACGCCCGTCATGAAGTTAGGCTCTCCATCCTGTGTGGTGACGATCAGATGTTGGTCGAGTGGAACGCCGCTGGTAGTTAGTGCCAATTGATAGCCTTCCAGGCGGGCTTTCAGGCTGGGATGTTGCAGATCGGCTCCCAGGAAGGCGATGCGGCGATGACCGCGTTCCAGTAGGTGGTCTACGGCTGTGCGGGCCCCATTGCGGTTGTCAATGACAACACTCGGATGCTTGCTGTACTCAAAGTCGATGAGCACGAAAGGCAGTCCGGTTTCTTCCATCTCAGCGAGGAAAGCCGGGTCCACTTTGCCTGCTACCAGCACACCGTCCACATTCTGATCTCGCAGAAAGCGCGGCGTGTGTTCGCCCGGCACGTAGGTTTCCGGGATGGTTGTCAAGAGGACATACAGGTTGTGCTTGTGCGCTTCGAACTCGGTGCCGAGGAAGATCTGGGTATAGAACGGTTCACTTCGTGTGAAGTGGTCCATGCGAAGTACAAAGCCGACGTTGCCCGTTCGTTGGGCGGCCAGTTGCCGGGCAGCCTGCGTCGGGATGTAGCCCAGTTGCCGGGCTGCCTTTAACACCCGAGACCGTGTCTCGTCGCTTACGTAGCCCTTGTCGTTCATGACCAGCGAAACCGTCGAGATGGCTACCTGAGCTTTGGCGGCAACTTCCTTGATGGTAATTCGCTTTCCGTCTTGTTGGTACAGGGTCATTTTTTTTGAGAGTTTATCGAAACGCTTCGAGAAGAATAGTAAAATGGTTTGTAGATGTCAATGAAGGGTTAACTTTTACCCCACCTTTTACCTGTGGCTCGCAGTTCTCAGATTAGAAACTGAATGTGGCGACAGAGGTATTCGCCGTGAACCTGGCTTGAATAGAAAGGCGATACAAACCGTGTTCTGATTCCTTATCTGTCTTGATGTCTAGCACCTCGAAACCATCTGCGCGTACTCGTTGCAAGGGGATTGGGGACAAGAGCGTAAAGAGGGTTTGCTGTCCCGTGATGCCGCTGGCATAGACAGTGAGGCTTGCATCAGCAGTGCGGTACGCAACGTCGGTGATGCGGGTGGTCGCGGTAGCCAAGTAAGGCGTATCAGGCAGGCCTCGCTCCAGATCAATGCGTGCGGCGGGTCCTGTCAGCACGGCAGAGGCAGCGGGCTGTCCGTCGAGCATGATGTGCTTGAAAGCGGTTCCTGTACCGGACCATGTCACACGGCTACGTTGACCCGCCACCATCAGATCGTAAGCAGTGTTTTTGAATGAGGCGGGCGTGTTAGGATCGAACGAGATATTCCAGGCATTTTCGCGGATTCCTGCAAGGTGGTAGAGGACATGCAGGTACCATCCACCAGCCCACAAGAAGGTCGTTTTGTCGATCTGGCCGTATACCAGTGATTGGGGATCGGCTTCGCGGTATTCAAAGAGGGCAGGCTGACCGTTGGGGCTGTTGCGGATGCCGTCCAGCGTGAGGTAGGCACGCAGGGCCGTGGCGGCTTCTTCGGGCTGCTGGACGGCGATGAGGCCGAGCACATACCAGGCGATGCCCTGCGGCCAGACCCCGCCGTTCATGTATTTGTAGGGGGCTCCCACTTCGGGACCGTTGAAGCGGTAGGTATCCGTCAACGTGTGGAAGTCGGGCGGCATGGCATTGCGGATACCGATGTGCTCGTCCAGTAGCTCCGTGCGGGCCGTCTCCAGCAAGGTTCGTTTACGATCATCGTCGAGAAAGTCGTAGACGGCAGCCAACAACGAGCCGGTGTAGTAATGTCGGTCCAGGGTCGTCTCGTTGAGCATGTTGAGCAGGTATCCAGCCTCGTCATTCCACAAGTGCTGAACGAGTTGTTCTCGCATCTGATCGGCCAGTGCGGCATAAGTCGCAGCTTGCGCATCAATCATCTCTAGTTCGGTAACGAGGTACTGATAGCTTTGCAGGGCACGGATAGTGAGGATCGTGATATAGGCACGAGCCCCATAAACATTCCCGATGTCCCACCAGTCAGGCCGGGAGGCATACATCAAGCCATCGCGCTCGTTTTCGAGCATAATACGCAGGCTCTGGCGAATCATGGGGAGCAGCGTCTCAACGGTAGCGTGGTCGCCGCTGTGCTTCAGGTAGGAAGCAGACAGGATAACCAGCCACAGGTGGTTCCAGTTATCCGCGTTGGCAAACTCGGTTTTGAAGCCATCCTCGCGCCAGTAATAGGCGTGGGGTAACAAGCTGTCGCCGCGGGCCAAATCTTGCACGTAGCGCAGGTCATTCTTGACGCGCTCGGTGTCGAACATCACCGCGCCGAGATCTGTCAGGAGCAGATCGTGGGTGAAGAAAAAGTTGTACTGGGCGGGGCAGGGCATCGGCACAATGTGCCCGTCGATATAGTGGCGGTCAGCTTGCAGAAGGGCTTTTGACCACAGCATCGTGTGGAAAAGCGTTGAATCCGAAACGTCGAAGATGGCATCGTTGCGCACATATTGGTCTACACGACGTTCGTAAGCAGCTACGTCGTCCTGCCACGATGTTTGGATGCGGGGCAGCACCGCGTCGCAGGTGGCCTGCTTGCAGGAGCCAATCAACTGGACGATTTCAAGTGCTTCGCCCGGCGCGAGCCTTTTGTGATAGGTGAAGGTGGCGGTAGGGTCTTGTTGGAGGGCTCGTGCGCTTGCCCCGTCGGCTCCCCAGTCTACAGGAAGCGCTCCCGCATTGGCGATGAAGATGCGCGTAGAGTCGGTTGCTGGATCGTCGAAGTCGGCCTGGAAAAGTCGGCCTGCGTCGTCATAGCTCGTCCAGGCTTTGTCTTTGATGGTGTAGGCATGCGAAGTGCGGAGCGTGGCGGCCATGCGGATGGTCAGCGTGGCCTCTTGAGGTTGTGCTTCCCGGTTGGTTACGGCGATGCGGAGGGCCATGAACGGCAGCATCTCACCGAACTGATAGGAGATTTCAGAGGCATAACTCGCTTGCTCATGGGAAAAGACTGCCTGGGCCGGCGTAGCATGGTATGTGTAGGGTTCTCGCCCCAGCGTGTCTGTCACGCCACCGAAGTCGAGCGTGGCCAGGAAGGGTTGTGAAGCATCGCGTTGCCAGTAATCCGTGCTGAGGTCGATGCTGTTAGCGACGGGTGCGTAGAAGCTGATGCGCGATGGCAGCGGCTGGCTGTGGTGGAATTCGACCCCGGCATAAGGACCTCCCACTTGTAGCTGGCCGCGTTGTCCGGAGAAGGAGACCGCAAAAGATGGAAGGGCGGGAGAGAGCGATTGCGCCAGCGTTGATGTGGCCATCGATAGAGATGCCAGGATCAGCAGAACGCAGCACCGGGAGAAGAAGCCCATTGGCGTTTGACTCGTGCAGGAAACAGATCAGGTATCGCGCAAGATATCGAAACGCTTCGAGGTACACAAGCCGAAAAAATCAACCCTGCTGCTGGGCGTGCTCGGTAGCTCGTAGAGCAGTTTTGAGGCTTGCCATGCCGTCCTCAAGCGTAACACGCATCTGGTGCTTGGGGTCGTGGATGGCCGCGACGAAATCTGACATCAAGCCCTGCAGGCACACCGTGTAGACATCCGATTTCGGCATAGGTATGGAGAAGGTGCCCTCCATGAGATGATCGGCCTGATAGGTTTCACCGCCCGACTGAAGGAGTTGCGCCTCGCCATTGCCGAGAGATTCTTCACGTACGACGCGAAAATCAGGCAGCCGCGTCAACGCTGGTCGGTTCTCGCCATGCACCAGCGCCGTGATTTGACCCGACAGCGGGATCCAGCCTTCAATGTCGAGTTGTGCCAGATCAAAGACGAAGCGCATGGACGTTTTTTCAAAGATGTTGGGTCGCATGAAGGCATGGTAGTGGGTTGCCACGAGACCATCTTCGTAGACCACCGTTGCCATTGTCCGGTCCGTTTGCTGCGGATTTCGCTGCAAGCACACACCGTCCACGCGCTGCACCGGGGCTGCCGTGCATGCGTGGACGATGTCTATGAAATGGACGGCATGTTCAACCAGGATACCGCCAGAGAGCGCGGGATTCCAGAACCAGTGTTCAGACGGCAACGTCTCGTCTTGCGCATAATTCTCTACGACCACGCGCCTCAGTTGTCCGAAGCTGCCGTTCCGACTCCAGGTATGCAGGGCTTCGACGATGGGGTTGAACCGCAGCATAAAGTCGACCGTCGCCATTCGACCTGTCGCATCACGAACGGACAGGATGCGTTGGGCATCTTCTCGTGTCGTCGCCAGCGGTTTTTCGATGAGGACATGCTTCCCGGCTTGCATGGCGGCGCAGGCGATCTCTACGTGGGTGCTGGGCGGCGTCGCAACGGCCACGAGGTCAATTTGCGGATCCGCGATGAGATCTTGCCAGGAAGGATAGAATGTCACCCCGCCAGGTTGACGTGCCGGGTTGGCGTCGGCGACAGCGAGCACATGGATGGCATCAAGCTGTGCCCAGGCCTGGTGGATGAAGGCTCCAAAGCCACCGTAGCCGATGATGCCGAGGTTTAAGGGAGTCATACGAGGGCAAAACCCTGAGGGTGTACGTGATTCGGAAAACGATGCACGACCTTACAGGAACCCAGTAAATTCCAATATGGGCGATAGGAAGCCCTTGTGTTTTCCTGTCAATGTGAAGGCTGATCAGAGCATGATCAAAACTCATTTACAGCCTGTCATCCTGAGTTTTTGAAAAAATCTCCCCCATGGGATATTCGCTATTTTGGGGTGCTTTCAGCAAAAGCTGATCACCCTCTGCTTTTGCCTTGCCAGTTTAGGTTTTGCCCTACTCCTCAATCCGTGCATTGAGCAAGGAAGGAACCAGTTGAATCGTCGCACGATGGCGTTCGGCAGCCTGGCGGATAGCCTCGACGATGTCGGGGTGCTCGGCGGCAATGTTGTGGCGTTCCGAGGGATCATGCTCAAGGTGATAGAGCTCTGGTACGTCGTGCACGATAGGGTTGCTGTCGGGCAGGTAGGCTCTCTGCGTGATGAAGTGCGCCTTCCAGGGTCCTCTCCGATAGGCATAGAGCGTTTCTCCCCGATAGAACGGCATCTCTTCTCGTACCTCGGCCCGCGGGTCTTGCAGTACTGGCAGGAGGCTCACCCCGTCTATCATACGGTTCATAGGATGGGTCGCTCCAGAGATCTCCACCGCTGTCGGGAGCAGGTCAAGCGTCGAGGAAACAGCAGCGGAGACGGTGCTGGCCGGTACGTGGCCAGGCCACCAGGCAATCGCAGGTTCGCGCATGCCCCCTTCCCAGGTTGTACCCTTTCCGTCCCTGAGTGGCCCCGCTGAACCACCGTGTGTGCCGAAAATGAGCCATGGTCCGTTGTCACTCGTGAAGAAGACAAGGGTGTTCTCAGCAAGCTCCTCCTCCCGAATTGCATCAAGTACCTGCCCCACGCTCCAGTCGATCTCCTCAATGACATCGCCATAGAGGCCGCGGCGGCTCGTCTCGGCAAACGCTTCTGAGGCGAAAAGAGGCACGTGCGGCATGCTGTGGGCGAAGTAGAGAAAGAAGGGCTCGTTGCGGTGCTCGCGCACGAAGTCAACGGCCTCCACTGTGTAGCGTTGTGTGATGGTATACTGATCGACCGGGCGCTCAACCTCTTCCGTATCCCGAAGCAATGGGACGTTCCAGTACTCGGGCTTGGGATCCCAAAACGGACCCTGCCACGCACCCTCAACGACACGGTCCATGTCGTTGGAGTATGGAATGCCGAAATACTGGTCGAACCCGTGTTGAGTGGGCAGGTATTCGGGCAAATGACCGAGGTGCCACTTGCCCACGGCCGCCGTCGCGTAGCCTTGCTCTTTGAGCACCTCGGCCATGGTCACCTCTTCATGGGGCAGTCCGTACTTGGAGTCGGGGAAGAGCACCCGTCGTTTGTCGGAGGCCATGCCGCTACGCACAGGCAGGCGCCCTGTCAGCAGGGCGGCCCGAGAGGGAGTGCAGACGGAGGCGGCTGAGTAGAACTGGGTGAACTTCATACCTTCGGCAGCCATACGGTCGAGGTGTGGCGTCTGGATCGTAGGGTTGCCGTAGACGCCGATATCGCCGTAGCCCATGTCGTCGGCAAAAATGACGACGATGTTCGGGCGGTCTGTCCGGGAAGGCTGGGCGCTACTGGTAGGGACGAGTAGGAGGGCGACGAGAAGCGCAACGAGCGCAGCAAGGTATGCGCGATGGGCATACGTCATAGATCGGTGCATAGGTGTGTGCGGGGCTAGACCAGGGCAGAGGATAGCTTTCCTTAGGATGCTGGGTTGCTCAAGTTCCACAGCTAAACCCAATGATCGTCAAAAAAGCACTTTCTATACAACATCCAATGCTACTATAAAACGAAATGAGAAACGTGGCCACGGAACAATAATCCCTTGCAACGGCCACAAACCGGAGCTTTTTAATAGACGACCAGTTGGCTACGGCTCGAAGCTGGGGGTTTTGCTTGAGCCTGAAACGATCTGTTTGGTACTCTACGTTAGGTCCAAAGGAGGAACGTTCTGCAAGAGTCTTCCTCCAGATACGGTACCATCTCTGCGATACCGCTCAAAGATAAGCGCAACCGATATATCCGCTGTAATGCAACGTTTTCCGTATGTCACCGACTATGTCAATGAGATATTCAATCGCGAGAAGGCGCGGTTTGATTATATCTTCCTGCGTCCAGTGTTCATTATCTGGTATTTCTTTTTGCGCCTCCTTGTGGTCCCTTTCAAATTTGTCTTTCACCGCAGGGCCTGGGGCTTTGAGAAGAAAATAATCGATAGCATCCTGGCCTTTGGCATCAAATACTTTGCGTCCCACGATGCCCTCGAACTGCTCATCCGGCATGTGCAGATCGAGCCACTACTCTATCGGTATTTACTGTCCGGTACACCGGAGCGCATGAAAGGACGATCCGGGGAGATCCTGAAGGGCATAGACGGGGATTTCAGCGTCAATTCTGTCAAAGACGTTGTGGCGCACGGGCTGACCATCTGCCACGATGACCTTTCCTACGAAGTCTTCGAGCGTTTCGACAAAGATGCCTTTCTTGCCCATCTCGACTTCTATCGAAAAAGCCGACCCGAAGACATTGCGCAGTTCGGCAACAAGATTCTCGAACAGAATGGCAAACACTCGTGGCAGATTTTTGGAGCCACCAATGTTGTCTTTTTTGTGGTCCTCACGATCACCATCTTTGGCGATTTGCACACCATCATTCGTGCGCTCAATTCGTTCGACTCGGATTCGCTGTTGCTCTGGTGCTTGAAGAACATCTACGCCGAGGATCCGCAAACGCTGATTAACCTCGACTTCTACCTGCAATCCGACAGCAACCGCAGCCACTACAATAGCAGCCCGTTTCTGTCCGATCCCAGCCAGTATCTCTATCATCACATTGCCTTCGATGAGTTTGCCTACCAGTTGCTGCGCAAGAATCCAGAAGCGGTGAGCGAGGTGCACATTGGCTGATTGTTTTATCACAAGCACAGGGGCTTATCTGCCGGGAGCGCCGGTGGATAACGAGCACATTGGCCAGTATCTGGGCCGGGTGCTGGGGGAAGGGCGCGTCCGGCGCAGGATTCTAAAAGCCAACGGAATCCATACCCGGCACTATGCACTCGACGACAAGCAGCACGCCACGCATTCGGCCTACGAGCTTGCGGCAGCGGCGGTTAAGGCGTGCCTGTCCGGCGATCAAAAGGCGTTGCCCATCGACTATCTTTCTGCTGGTTCTACCCACGTCCCGCTTTTAGCGCCAGGACTGGCGTCGCTTTTGCATGATGCGTTGAGCAAAGCCGACCTTGCCAGTCAACCGCTTGAGATCAACTCCAACTCTGGCATCTGTTCGTCGGGGGCACAGGCGATTGTGAATGCGGCCCGCGCTGTGAAATCAGGTGATGCGCAGGCAGCCCTCTGCGTGGGCGTCGAGCAAGCGTCGATGGCGCTTAAGTCAAAAGCGTTTCGCCCGACTTATGATCTACCCACGATCCTGCGAGATGTCAAGAAGTCGCAGTGGTTTATGGCGGTCTTCCTTCGCTTCATGCTGTCGGACGGGGCGGGAGCGTTTCTCCTCGAACAACAACCGAGCGCGCAGCACCGCTCGCTGAGGGTGAACTGGACCTACTCGCGCTCGTTCGCCAACGAGGCTCCGCTCTGCATGAAGCTGCAAAACAACCCGTTGGTGCTGAGCCAGGATATCAGCATCCTCGCCAAGTACATGGTGCCGCTGTCGAAGAAGGCGCTTGCGGGGGCCCTGCGCGAGCATGATGAGTCACTGGATAGCTACACCATCGTGTTGCCGCATATGTCGTCGTACTACTTCGAGCCGTCGGTGAAGCAAATCATGGAGGAGCTTTCGCCGGGCCGAGAGGTGCCGTACTGGACGAACCTGCGGACAGCAGGCAATACCGGGGCCGCCAGCATCTTTATCATGCTGGACGAATTCTTGAAAACCCAACCGATGGCGGTGGGCGACCGCATCCTGCTTTTTGTGCCTGAATCAGGACAATTCAACTATGTGCTCATCAGCCTGACAGTCGCCGCATGAAGATTGCCGTGGTTGGTGCGGGTAGCAGTGGCCTGATAACGTTGAAGTATCTGCTCGATACGTTCCCCTCAGCAGATATTTTTTGCTTCGAGAAGAGTCATTCTGTGCGTGGCTGTTGGGGCGATCAACGGCCCGATTTTGTGTCTACCTCTACCAAGTACACCACACAGTTTTCCTGCTTCCGCCAGTGGAGGCCGGAGGTAACGCCCGAGCAGGATTTCGAGGAGTTCTATCGCGGTGCCGAATTTGGCGATTATCTGGATGCTTTTGCCGCCCATTTCAACCTGACAGCCCACATCTCGTTTGGCGTCGAGTTGCGGCATCTTGGGTGGGTTGATGACAGGTGGACGCTTGTGGTCGTAGAAAATGGAGAAGGAGAAAGCCTGCGCTTTGATGCCGTTTTTCTTTGCACCGGGTTGGTGAATCAGAAAGTGCCGGGTGATGCTACGCCAATTCCGGTTGCCGAAGACCCTGAAGCGATTCGCAACGCAAGGGTCGTCGTGGTTGGTGGGGGGGAGTCCGCGGCGGATGTCGCTAACTATCTGGCAAAACCGGCCCACAACAACACGGTTTACCTCTCGCTTCGATCTGGCATTCGGGTCAGCCCACGCTATCACCCCATTCGAGGCGTGCCCTCGGATTTTTTGCGCAATCGGCTGCTCCTTTCGTTTGGCAAAGGTGCCCGAAATTGGATTGGAGAGCGCTTTGTGACGTTCCGCATCCGCTTCGATCAACGCCTCGCCCGGTGGTTTCCGCATCGACAGATGCCTACCGATCCTGACGAACAGGCCCAGGCCCGGCGGCGAATGTGGGATCTCAAGCTCAAAGCGCGTGCGAAGGGGCGGCTGTTCAACGTCTTCCACAACAAGAGCGATGATTTCCTAGAGGCGGTGGCGGAGCAGCGGCTGGAGATCATCGGTCCGCCCGTTGATGAGCAGTGGACCGAGTATTTTGATTTCGATCATTCAACGACGCGCCGTCTCTCGCCGGATGTGTTGGTCTGGTCCACAGGCTATCATTCCGGCTTGCCAGACTTGTCGGACGGCCGCATTCACCTCAAAGATTGCTACCACGGGTGCGTTCACACCGATAGGCACAACCTGTTTCTGATTGGCTTTGCGCGGCCGATTATTGGTAATATTCCCTCCATCAGCGAAATGCAGGCGCGGTATGCTGTGGGCGTGCTTGCTGGGACGTACACGCTGCCAGCGTCTTTGAAAGAACGGCAGGCTGCGGCCTGGCAGGCGTTGTGCGCGGAGTATCCCACCATTGATACCGAGAACGTCTACCCGGTAGAGCAATACCCATATTGCGACACGCTGGCGCGGGAGATGGGCATTATGCCGACGCTGGCAACTGTTAAGTCGCTACGGACCTGGCTGAAAATCAAGCTCGCTCCGGCCAGCACCACCCACTACCTAGATGCCTATTTCGATCCGCAGGCGATAGATCGGCAGCACGTATATATGCCCCCTATTCTCGTTGCGCTCCTCACGCTGATCCGTTTGTTCGGCTACCCGCTTCGATTGATGAAACACATTCGCAGCCTCTGGTAGCGGTATCGCTGGTGTGAGTAGGATGTGGAGGCGAGGCCCGTAGCTTCTCACAGATAAAACCAGAAATGATTAAATTACGACCTGCTGGGTCACGCTGTGATAGACCATGTAGCAACTATGGGAAGCAGGTTCAATATGCAACATATATTGCTACCTCATCGCCTGATAGGGGCCTTCGCCATTCTAGCTATGCTGGGGTCGTGCCTGCCTCTCTGTGTCTATGGACAACAGCCTGCCGACACGCCAAGCGTAGCACGGATAGCTGACCTGGCCGAGCAGGTCGAACAAAACTACCGCAACGCCCCGGATCACGCCATTGCAGCAAGCCGGGAGGCGCTGATCCTGCTGGCGCGATCCCCGGACGTTGATCGGCTCCGATAGGTGCTTTTTCGCAAAGGGCAGGCCCACGATTATATAGGGCAGTACGACTCAGTGCAGGCCCATACCGATCAACCAGCCACCTTTGATGATGCCCTTGCGCAGGCCCACGGGGCGCTGCTTGCCGGGCGCGTGCATCTGCGCCGACGGGCGTATGATTACGCCGTGACTGCGTTTGAGACAGCCCTGGAAAAATATGAGGCGGCGCGTGGACTGACGGGCCAGGCCATGGCGCTTGACAACCTCGGCATTGTCCACAGGCGGCAGGACGATCTTGCCACAGCACTCGCTTTTTATGAACGAGCCTTAGCGATTAAGGAAAAGCTTGAAGATGAACGGGGCATGGCTACCGCGCTCAACAGCCTCTGAAGCATTCAAGGTCACAGGTGGCTCCTCTACCGAAGCCTTGCCTTCCTATCGGGCCGTAGCTTTTCGCCTCGATGTGCGGTATCTTGGCAAAGGCATCGCGCCGG
>DATGCC010000294.1:0-4012 GCA_035312345.1 Rhodothermales bacterium | reverse complement strand
GATCGCCGCACCGATTTGCGAACAACTAGCCACTTCCCCTAAACCGCCGCTTGTGGTCGTGGCTGGCAATCCTGAAGAGGCGATGGACCGGCTCAAAAGCATGGGCGTTGATGCGTTCATCCACCGCAAAACGCACCTGCTTGACGCGCTGATTGATTTCCAGGACCGCCTCGACATTGCCCAGTAGATCTTCCTATGCGACCCGATTTTACACAGATCGACTTTCAGCCCCCGCAATCACCTCAGCGTGAAGCATCTTCCTCAAACGGGAAGCAACCCTGGGAAACGCCGGAGCAAATTCCGGTGAAAGCTACTTTCTCGCCAGCAGAGGTGCAGGATGCACAGCACCTCGAATACGGCGCGGGCGTCCCTCCCTTCCTGCGGGGTCCCTACAGTGCGATGTATGCTATCCGCCCGTGGACCATCCGTCAGTATGCAGGTTTTTCGACAGCCGAAGAATCGAATGCGTTTTATCGCAGAGCGCTGGCGGCGGGGCAAAAGGGCTTGTCGGTGGCCTTCGACCTGGCGACACACCGGGGCTACGACTCGGACCACGAGCGCGTGGCGGGCGATGTGGGCAAAGCGGGCGTCGCTATCGATACGGTGGAGGATATGAAAATCCTCTTCAATGACATCCCCCTTGATCGTATGTCCGTGTCAATGACGATGAACGGGGCGGTGCTACCGGTCATGGCGTTTTACATCGTCGCGGCGGAGGAACAGGGCGTGCAGCCGGAGCAGTTGAGCGGCACTATCCAGAACGATGTGCTCAAGGAGTTCATGGTGCGCAACACCTATATCTATCCACCGGCTCCATCCATGCGAATTATCGGCGATATCTTCGCGTATAGCTCGAAGTGGATGCCACGCTTCAACTCGATCTCCATCAGCGGCTACCACATGCAGGAGGCCGGAGCCACCGCCGATATCGAACTGGCCTACACGCTCGCCGACGGCCTCGCCTACCTTCGCACCGGCCTGGACGCCGGGCTCAGCATCGACGATTTTGCGCCGCGCCTGTCTTTCTTCTTTGCCATCGGGATGAACCCGTTTATGGAGATCGCCAAGCTGCGGGCGGCGCGGTTGCTGTGGGCCACGCTGGTCAAAAGGTTCGACCCGCAGAACCCGAAGTCGATGGCGTTGCGCACCCACTGCCAGACCTCGGGCTACAGCCTCACCGAGCAGGATCCCTTTAACAATGTGGCCCGCACCTGCATGGAGGCCCTGGCGGCGGTGCTCGGTCACACGCAATCGCTACACACCAACGCGCTCGACGAAGCCCTCGCCCTGCCGAGTGATTTCTCGGCCCGCATCGCCCGCAACACGCAGGTATATTTGCAACAAGAGACGGATCTCACCCGCGTCGTCGATCCGCTCGGTGGGTCGTATTATGTGGAATACCTGACCGATCGACTGGCGCGGCGGGCCTGGGACTTGATCCAGGAAGTGGAAGAGATGGGCGGGATGGTGCAGGCCATCGAACAGGGCCTGCCCAAGATGCGTATCGAAGAAGCTGCCGCTCGCAAGCAGGCCCGGATCGACACGGGGCACGATGTCATCGTCGGCGTCAACAGATACCGGCTTGAACGGGAAGCACCGATTGACTTGCTAGAAGTGGACAATGCGGCCGTGCGCCGACTGCAGATCGCCCGGCTCAAACAGGTGAAGGCCCAGCGCAATAACAACGCCGTAAAGGAAACCCTGGCGGCTTTGAAAAAGTGCGCGGAAACCGGTGAAGGTAATCTACTCGCCCACGCCGTAGACGCCGCCCGTGACCGCGCTACCCTCGGCGAAATCTCCGACGCGCTCGAAGCCGCTTTCGGGCGCTACACCGCCACGACCCGTTCCATCTCAGGCGTTTACGCCGCTGAAGTGAATCACGACGACACGTTCGATACTGCCCGCTCCCTCTCCGACCGCTTCGCCGAAGCCGAAGGCCGCCGCCCGCGCATCCTTGTCGCCAAGCTAGGGCAAGACGGACACGACCGGGGGGCCAAGGTCATCGCTACCTCCTTCGCCGACCTTGGCTTCGATGTCGATATCGGCCCGCTCTTTCAGACGCCCGCCGAGGCCGCACGGCAGGCTATCGAAAACGATGTACACATCCTTGGCGTCTCCAGCCTGGCAGGGGCACACAAAACCCTCGTCCCTCAACTCCGCCAGGCGCTCGATGATTATGGTCGAGAGGACATCCTCCTGATCGTAGGAGGCGTCATTCCGCCGCAGGATTATCAGGCGCTGTATGACACCGGCGTGGCCGGTGTGTTTGGACCGGGCACAGTGATTGCAGAAGCAGCACAGCACATACTGCAACTGCTTTTGGATGCGTCTGCAGAAAACAAGCTTTCTTCCTAGAAGATCTCGGAATCGGCCTCAAAGCGTCGTATTCAGGGTTTTCAGCCGTGCATCCCAAAGCATATTCGTCCCCTACCTGCTTAGTGGTGCCCGGCATGCGCTGTCTCTCTCTCGCTCTGCTTCTCATTCTTGGTCTCATCTCTATCACGACGGACGCCCAGGCCCAGCGTCTCGAACACTGGCAGACCGCCGGGGCTGGACTCAGCACGCCCCTCGGCTTCAACGTCGGCAGCAGCTACAGTTTGGTTGTTAAAGATAACCTGTTCCTGCAGGCGTCGGGGAGCTTCACCTCGGATCCCTATGTCACGCGCCATTCGGTCTTTGCGGCAGGACCAGCCATCGGACTCCGTCAGATTACGGAGGTGGCCCTGCTCTCGGTCTCTGCGGGCCCCATGTATAGCCGGGGCGTGCGAGGGGCCGATCAAAACCTGCCGGGCACGTCGTATGACACGGTATCGATGAATGTAATCGGGCAGATGCTCTTCCGCGAGATCAACATGGGCGTGGAACTCTACACCAATTTCAACCCGGTGCGGAACGTATCAGGGATGCGACTGATATATCGGCTGGGCAACCTCCGCTAAGCCAGTCACATCCAACGAACAGCGCGCATCATGGCAGACAAGAAGGTCGAGCCGGATTCAGATAGCGCGTTGCATCTCACGCCGGGCACTCCATCTTCGCCGTCGATTAACCCATCGCTCAGAAAAGCACGACGGCGAACGCTCCTTTCTGTAGGGCAATACGTCGAAGGTATCCTCGCCAACGACCGTGTATTGTTGAGTCAGGCCATTACGCTGATTGAAAGCACCCGGCCAGCACATCAGGAGCTCGCGCGGCAAATTGTAGAAGCGTGCCTGCCGCATGCTGGTGACTCCATCCGGGTGGGCATCACAGGCGTGCCCGGTGTAGGCAAAAGCACCTTTATCGAAGTGTTGGGAAGCCGGGTGACCGCGGAGGCGCATCGATTAGCCGTGCTCACCATCGATCCGAGCAGTTTGCAATCGGGTGGCAGCATCCTAGGCGACAAGACGCGCATGCCCCGCCTCGCCGCTGATCCCCACGCGTTCATCCGTCCCTCTCCTACGGCTGGTTCGCTCGGCGGCGTAGCAGGCACGACCCGCGAGACGATGATTCTGTGCGAAGCCGCGGGCTACGATGTCGTCTTCGTCGAAACAGTGGGCGTGGGGCAGTCGGAGATCGCCGTCCACGCCATGGTCGATTTTTTCCTGCTGCTGATGCTGGCCGGCGCAGGCGACGAGTTGCAGGGTATCAAGCGTGGCATCATCGAAATGGCCGACGCCATCGCCATCACGAAAGCAGATGGGGAAAATGTGACGGCAGCAAAGCAGGCGCGTGGCGTCTATCGCAACGCACTCAACCTATTCCCTCCTCCCTCCTCTGGCTGGCGTCCGAAGGTGCTCACCTGCTCGGCAGTGACCGGCGATGGTATGGAATCGATCTGGGACACCATCCAAACCTATGTGGAGCAAACCCAGCAAAGCGGTTACTTCGAGCAGCACCGCCGCGAGCAGGCCCGCCACTGGATGCACCAGACCATCGAACAGGCGCTACGGTCCCGTTTTTACGCGGACGACGTCATCCGAAAGGCCTTGCCTGCCATCGAGCAAAATGTGCTTAACGGTGAGATGAGTTC
>DATGCC010000293.1:0-5329 GCA_035312345.1 Rhodothermales bacterium | reverse complement strand
ACATCGTCGGTCCTGCCGCCAATGGTGAATCCTGCATAGAGCGCCACCAGCACGACGGCCGCCGCCGCGCCGGCATATCTCACCAGATGCTTCGTTGCCCGCTCGGTCCAGGCCAGGTAGGCGAGCAGACCGACAGCCATGAGCGGGCCCCACCCTACCCAGAACAGCACGTCCGCTTCGTCTGGGGCAGGCACCGGAGGCTTGCCGCGTGCCAGCAGGGCACTCACGACACCGAGCAGTATGCTCGCGCCAATGATCGTCCACCAGTGTCGGTCCTGATTGGCATCCTCCTCCTCAGGTTCCACCGGTAAATCGAGTCGGTGAGCCCAGGCTTTGAGGAGAAGGTCATCCGGGTGCTTTTCTTTGCATTGCCGGAGGGCGTCCCTGAAAGCGGTTTCATTTCCTGCTGCCTGCACGTTTCTATAGAGGCGTTCGAGACCTGCAGGATCTCCGCTTACTGCCTCGATGTTTTCCTTCAGCGTCATATTCGGGCGCGTAGTTTGATTTGATCGTAATGAGTTTCTCCTCGGTCGCTCCCACGTTGCAGGTGTGACCATGCACCCGTAATATGCCAACAGAGCTTGTGAGCAGCATGAGCGACATCTGAGCATTTCGTAAGCATCGTGCAAGAAACCCTGATTTATCGTTTCCGTGACTTCACGCTCGACGTCACCAACCGAGAGCTGTTATTGGAGGAAGAACGTCTGGATATTAACGCCAGGTACTTCGACGCGCTTGTCCTGCTGGTACGGGAGCATGGCCGCCTCGTTGAGAAAGATCGGTTCTTCGAGGAGGTCTGGGACGATGTGGTGGTGAGCGACGGTGCCCTCACGCAGTGCATCAAAGAGATCCGTCGGCAACTCGGCGACGATGCTTCAAATCCCCGGTTCATCCAGACGGTCCCCCGGCATGGATACCGATTCATCGCGGAGGTCTCGACCCAAGAACTCGACGCTGTGGTTGATGCGCCGGACGCGGTCACCGACGTTTCAGGATCTATGAGCGAGGCAGGAGAGATCTCGATGTCCGCAGAGGGTGACGGAGCTGCTGCCGCGATTCATCTTACCGCTCGGAGTGAGTCGGCGTTTTCAATGGCCCTGGCGACGGCGCTTGCCGGAACGCTGGGAGGCACCCTGGCCGGGCTGCTGGGCGGTCTGCTCTTCGGCTTCGGTCTTGCTTACTCGCCCATGGATCAGGAACTCGGAACGGCCTCTGTTTTGCTCGTGCTGATCAGTCTCACCGGGTTTCTCGGTACCGTGGGAGGATTCGGGATAGGTGCCGGGATGGCAGCAGCCGAATATGCCGCGGGTGGGCGGACGGCCTGGCGCATTGTCGGAGCGATGCTGGGTGGCATGCTTATAGGCGGAAGCGTGAAGCTGCTGGGCGTCGACGCGTTCAACTTGCTCTTCGGACAGACGCCTGCCGGTATTACCGGGGGGATGGAGGGTGCTGCGCTCGGTCTCGCTGTAGGGCTGGGAGCCCATCTTGGAGGCGGCTTGGGCACGGCCATCTGGTGGCGACCCGTCGTGGCCGCAGCCGCAGCCGGAGCCGTCATCGGGGTGGTGATCGCTCTGTCGGGAGGGCACCTGATGGGGGGGAGTCTCAATCTGCTGGCTCAGTCCTTTTCGGAGTCAAGACTTCAGTTGGACGCCTTCGGACGCTACTTCGGGGAAGTGCGTTTCGGACAAACGACCCAGGTTGTCCTCGCTGGCATCGAAGGGCTCATCTTCGCCGCATGTGTGGTCGGAGCCCTCGTCGCATCCCGGCTCTCAAGAAAAGCCCCATCGGCTACCTCGTGATTCACTGTGAAGCCGTCCATCCGTTGGAGGTCTATGGGGTTGATGGATGGATTCAAGACTGACGCTGTTGGTGATGTCGGTCATGGAGACTCATCAGCGCAAGGTCGAAAGTTCACGTTTCTCCCATGCCACTTTGAGAACGGCCTTGTCAATGGCCACTGAGAAAAGCCACTCATTAGGCATGGCAAAGGAGTAGTCTCGACGATCTACTCCATAAGTGCACTGAAAATAGCCCCCTAGGCAGTTGAGTTGCCTAGGGGGCTATTTATGCTATTTACAACCGTACTGTATGGAGACAGGATTGTCTCGCTGGCAACGGACGGGTTTATTTCATCAGCACCATGCGTTGCGTCTGCGTAAAGCCGGGGGCCGTCAGCCGGTAGAAGTAGACCCCACTAGGCAAGCTGCGGGCATCGAAAAGTACCCGATGCTGTCCTGCCGACACCGATCCCTCAACCAGTCGAGCCACCTCACGCCCAGTCACGTCGTAGACCGTCAGACGTACGGTTGCGGCTTCGGGCAGTGCAAATTCGATGGTGGTCGCCGGGTTGAACGGATTCGGATAGTTGGCCCCAAGAACGTATTCGCTCGGCATTTCTTCCAGCATCATCGCTTCCGGCGTATCTCCGGCAGCTTTTGCCACCGAGGCGTTCGCGGCAGGTGCGCTGCATCCGCTCTCTACCGTATACGCCCCTCCATCGTTGAGGGCAGGCTTTTTCTTGTCTTTGGGCACCCACACCTCGAAACTGGCTGTGCCTACATTGCCCGCCACATCGCTGGCGGCTACGGTAATCGTGTAGACGCGCCCGTTGCCACCACCCTGTCGCTCGGCCCGCAGATCTACGCTCTGGCAGTCTGCGATCACGATGTCATCTATCGTGTTGCCATCACCGTTGCCGTTCTCCTCCTCGTCGCTTGTCACGGAGACAATGTAGATATCCGTCAGCGTTGCCTCCGTTACGCCCGTCACGAAGTCAGCTACCGAGATGGTGCGGTAGCTGTGGTTCGGCGGATCCAGCGTGATAGGCTCCTCGACCACCGTGATCTCAGGTGGCGCAACGTCTAGGAAGAGCACGAGCCCGTCGTGGTCGGAGGCCCGTAGCGGTGTAGCAGGATCGTCAAGCAGGATCTCGGCGGCATCGGCGTTACCCCGGCCATACTCATAGCCTGTCACCGCGCCGTCCAGTGCCGTCGTCGTCAGGGCGTGGTCCAACACCTGCGCGGTGCCATTGAAGACAAAGGAGTAGCGCTCCAGGGGAGTAAGGCCCAGCACTTGGTTCGTCAGATTGGGGTTCACCAGGTCGGGGCCGGTCTCCAGGTCTTCCGCGTCGTCGAAGTCGCCCTGCACGCGGCCTACCAGATGCACATACCCGTCGGTAAACTCGAAGGCGTTGAAGTCGCCTGTCACTACCAGCCCGATATCCGGGTTTGCGGTTTGAAAATCCTGCACCATCTGCGCGACCGACTGCGCCTGCTCCAGCCGCTTGCGTTGTACCCGTGCTGAGGTCTCAATACCACTGAGCGAGCGCATATGCAACACCATCACGGCGATAGGTTGGGGTTGTGAACTGACGCCGGTAAAGGCTCCTTCTAGAAGCAGCGGCGGTCGGTCGTGCAGGATGTCGACGCTGTTGTCGGTCGGATCAACGAATGTCTCGCTGGCTCCTAGCTGGGTCACGGCGTCTACCTGCACGCGGTCTGTCCGTACAAGGAAACCTACGTCGATGGTGCCGATGTCGTTGCCTTCGATCAGGTAGGCGGCATAAGTGATCGTCGGGTCGTCGGCCTGGATTTCAGCCGCCAGGTCTTGCAGCACGCCCAGCTTCTCGGCCTCCTGTACCGCCAGGATGTCGGGCGACCCCAGCACGGTGCGGATGTAGAGCGAGAATTTGTCCAGTCGCCGCTGGTACTCGGCGGCGGAGACAACGTCGTCGTTGCGCCCGTTGCTGTCGGCAGGGTCGTCCACGTCGTCGAAGAGCCGGAAGAGGTTCAGCGACCCTACGGTCGACTCGCCTGCGGCCACGGCCCGTACGGGCTCGGGGATCACAGCCGGCGTCACGGTCAGGCTACTCGGCCACAACTCGTACCCGCCGAACTCATACCCCAGCACCCCTACCGCGTCGAAGCTGCTGCCCGCCGGGATGATCTGGTTGGGCAGGCCCAGCTTGTCGGGGTCGAGTTCAAAGACCTCGGGGTTGCCATCCCACACAGGCAGGCCCGACATACCGGGGTACTCGATGCCGGGCTCCCGGAAGGGTCGGGTGCCGTCAGCAACGATATGCACTTCGGCAATGGGATCCGAGCCGAAGAATTGATTCGGGCCACCTACTGCTCCACCGGTGATCTGTATGAGCATCCCCTCGTAGCACTCGAACTCGATGGCACACGAGGGTGATGTCGGGTCGGGCGAGGGGGTTGTGCTGTCAAAGACCACGGGGGGTGGGAGGGAGCTAGTGCCGTCCACCGTCACGGTCGGGCCGTTGGAGAACTCGGTGAAGTCGAAAAATTCGACCACTTCGCCCGTCACATCCACCAGGTCGCCCACCACCACACCGGGTGCGTTGCCTGTGAAGACGAAGATACCATCAGAGGTGTCGCTGTCGTTGTCGCTTCGCGCTGTGGGCGTCTGCATAAAGAAGCCGTTGGGCGCGGTGGCTGTCACTACGTTGTCTTCGGTCGTGACAGTTTGCCCTGCAAAAGGCGAGGTCGCCCCGCTGCCCTGGATCTCGTAGATCTCGGCAATGCTGGGTGGCGGATCATCGGCACACCCGCTAAAGTTCGTCCCGTCGATCTGCGTACCGGGCGAGAAGAGCGCTCCGCCGGAGCCCGTCGCCGTGCTGTGCTTCACCAGGGGCTCTCCCCCCGTGATGTCGGGATCTCGCGTTAGGGACTGGTTGTCGCCGCCCTCCCCACCATAGGTGTAGGTCGCCACGACATTGCTTGCCGCGTCGGACAGCGTTACCGTATCGCCTCCATTGTTGAAGCCGAGAGCGTTTGTTGAAGCAGTCTGTACGGTAGCCTGGCCGAATCCGCCGCTGGGGCTCCCACCACCGAAAACGACCATCGCACACTCGGCTGTTACCACACTCCCGGTAGCAAAAGTGTGCCGCACACCTACGCCGTCAGAAATCGTCCAGCCGCTGAGGTCGATATCGGAAGTCGTTGTATTGACGATTTCGACGAACTCATCGTCTGAGCTATCCCGCGTGCCATCGCCATTGGCATCGCCAGCGAGGCTGCCATCAGGGTCGGCATGGATCTCATTGATGAGCAATGTAACAAGCACGGGACCCGGTCCCGGTGAACCTATGTCGCTGCCGCTGTTGCCTCCTGCCGCCTCGCTTGTGTAAGCATCGAAGGTAGGCGTCACCGCTCCGTCGCTGCTTAGTGCCCAGTTGGCACCATCGTTCGGGTTGGTGCTCAGGTCGGTGAGGTAGATCGAACCATTCCCGTTGTCGGAGGGCCAGGGCGAGCCATCATCGTAATCGACACCTGCAATCACATTCGCATGCGTGGTGTTGTCGCCGTCA
>DATGCC010000292.1:0-8965 GCA_035312345.1 Rhodothermales bacterium | reverse complement strand
GGGTTGTTTGCCCGAAGCCTGAGGGCGCGTTTTATCTCTTTCCGCAAATGTCGGCGTACTTTGGAACGACGGCACCGAGCGGGCGCACCATCGAAAACAGCCAGGACCTCTGCTTCTACCTCTTAGAGGAGCACGACGTAGCCCTCGTCCCCGGCGATGCCTTCGGTGGCCCAGATGGCCTGCGCCTTTCCTACGCGGCCTCCATGGAGGATCTGGAGACAGCATTGGATCGGATCGAGAAAGGATTATCTGAACTGGGATAAGGAGCTATGCCAGATAGCCTGAATGAACAGGTGCTGGGCCAGTTGCGGGTGTATGCTGAGGAACACCCCAACCTCGAAATCCCGCCCAAGGTTTTCCCCGACATGGAAGCGGAGATTTTGGCGTATCAGGAGGGCGAATCGCTACGCATTCGTTTCCCGGTGAAGGAGCGGTACCATAACCCAATGGGTATGATGCAAGGCGGTATGATCGTCGCGGCGATGGATAACACGATGGGGCCGCTGAGTTTTCTGGTTGCGCCGCCGAGCGTGACGGTCCAACTCAACACCACGTATTTGCGTCCCATCACCGCCGAGGAAGCCTACATCGAGGTGGAGGCGCGTGTCGTGGAGCAGGCCGGTCGCCAGTTGTTGCTGACCGCCGATGTGTACAACACGGCGGGCAGGCGAATGGCGATGGGCCAGGCCACCTGTACCATCCTGAAGCGGCGGTGAATAGTCTCGGTGCTTGGGGTTGGCGAGGGACCGTTCCGAACTTATCCAGCGAGGTAGCGTAGAGGCTTTTCCGTGATTTTGAGAAGCCAGCAGTTGCCTTTCTGTGGAGCCGTCGTATCCTTTCTTTTCCCGCGTATCCGACACCTCGGCGCAGCGCGAGACGCTGCTGTACGACCCGGAGCCTTCCCGTCCGCGCGACCGTTACTGGCTGCACATCTTGCTCTTCGTGGTGACGCTCATCTCTACGGTGTTTACCGGTGCGCAGTTTGCCGGACGCTTCGTGGCTTACGAGCAAGCCGACGTGTTTTTCTCGCTCCTCGGACTCCCCGTAAGCTGGCCTTTCATCGCCGATGGGCTGATCTTCGCTGTTTCGCTTCTCGGCTTTTTGACGGTCCATGAGTTCGGGCATTACTTCGCGGCGCGGCGGCATCGTGTGGATACGTCGCTGCCGTATTTCATTCCGTCGCCGCTCATCGGAATCGGGACGTTGGGGGCGGTGATTCGGATCCGCGAGCCGATTCCGAGTCTCCGCAAGCTGTTCGACATCGGCGCGGCGGGGCCACTGGCAGGGTTTGTCGTGGCGCTTGGCGTGTTGTTCTACGCACTGGCTACGCTACCGTCGCCCCTGTACTTGCAGAGCGTGGGTGGGCACGAGGAGATCCTGAGCTACATCCAGCAATTCGGCACCTTCCCGCCAGAGATGCCAGATAATCCAGATCTAGTAGGCCAACGGCTGGTGGTGGGGCAGACGTTGCTGTACTGGTTCCTGTCGCAGTTCTTCGCCAACGTCCCGCCGATGTACGAGATGTACCATTACCCCATGCTGTTTGCCGCGTGGCTGGGGCTGTTCTTCACGGCGCTCAACCTGATGCCCGTTGGGCAACTCGATGGGGGGCACATCCTCTACGCGCTCGTCGGGCCGAAATGGCACGGACGGCTGGCGCGAGGCTTTGTGTTGCTGCTGCTGCTATCGGTTTCTATCGGATTCGTGGATGAAGGCGTCGATTACTTCCTCCAGTTTTTTCCTCAGTATGAGCCGCAGAAAGCATGGTTGCAGATTGGTCAATGGTTTGTGCTGGCGGGTTACCTGTACTTCATGCTGAACCGGATCTTCAAGCGCGACCTGCGGCAGGTAGGCCCGGCGCTCTTCGGGCTGGTGCTCATCGCGGCGCTGGCGCAATTCAGCCCGGCGCTGACACAGTTCGGCTGGATGGGCTGGTGGGTGTGGAGCCTGTTGCTGATCTTCCTCATCAAGGTGGATCATCCACCCGTGCTCTACCGCGAGCCGCTGACGCCTACGCGCCGTGCCCTCGGCATCCTGAGCCTGATTATTTTTGTCCTCTGCTTCAGCATCAAGCCGCTTTACATTGTATAAGGTCTGGGATAAGGATTTTCTTTTCTGACTAATTCCCATGCCATGTCCCAACAAACCAACCCGCTAAACCCTTTCTGCATGGCGTAGTTGATACGAAGTAGGACAACGAACGGTAGGCGAACATGCCCGAAGCTGCTGCGTATCGCGTTGTCGGTTTTTCAACGTTCTAAAGGGTTCCTTTCACAGAGGTTGGTTGCTATGCATTTCTTGAAGAGGTGGGCTGCACTATGGCTGTGCGGCTTGCTGATCATGTTGGCGGGATGTGATTCTGCGCCTGGGCCAGAGTCGCTGGCACTACGTCCGCCAGTCCTCTCCGATTTTGCATTCTCTCCACAGCGGGTGGTGTTCGATGAACTTCCCCCAAGCCAGATCAATGGCGATGAGGTAGAGGTGCCGGTGGAAATCAGCGTCATCGCTACCGGGCCGGATCGACCCGTGGATCGCGTTGAGTACGTTATCCAGACGCCCTTTTCGTCTACCAGTGCCCTGTTGACAGGCATCATGACATCTGCCGGAGGCAATCGCTACACCGCCAGTGCCACCATTTCGATCTCCGCCGACGAAATTGCCAACTACACCGTCGTCGTCTATGCCGTCGATACAGACAGCCGCTTGAGTGGCGAGGCGCGTGGGCAGATTCGCTACACACGGACGTTCGAGCAAGGCGATCCGCCCGTCATCGACGCAATAGAAGCGCCCGATACCGTGACGCGCCCGGCAGCAGGCGAACCGGCTACGACGCTCAGTATTGTGGCCGTCGTTTCAGATCCTGATGGCCTGAATAACATCCAGCGCGTCGAGTTCTGGAATGTTAACACACCCAATAACAAGATCCCGCTCTGCGATGATGGCGGCGACCAGCCGTGCGGGGTCTCGACGGATAGTGGCGATGAGATGGCCAATGATGGGCGCTACACACGAGTCATCTTCATCACCAGCACCAATACGCCCGGTGTCAATACTTTTGCTTTCCAGGCCACCGACCGCAGCGGGCTTACCAGCGAAATCGTCCAGAAGCAAATTACGGTGCAATGAGTCTAAATAGATCACGTATGATAGTGTGCTGCCTGCTGACCGTGCTCGCTGGCTTCCCGGCGAACAGCGCACAGGCACAATCCAAGCAAGTGAGTGTGGCAGAGGCGCTGGCCCTGGTGCCCTCGCCTGGCATCCTGCGCAACAGCATCTCCAACCTGCACGCTGAAGGCGACTCGCTGTGGGTGGGGCCGTTTCTGAACGTGACGGCGGATGGCGGCACGACCTGGCAGGTAGCCGACGCCGACTCTCTTGCAGGCTTCCGCAACCGGGCTTACTCCATCGATGTGGAGGGCAGCGTCATCTGGGCTGGGTTGGCAATCTCGCAGAACCGCGAAATCGACGGGCAGACACAAAGCGTGGATGTTGCGCGCGGCTTCCTTTTCTCAGAAGATGGTGGTACGACCTGGACCTACCGCTCGCCCCTTGCCCCGTCCGACAACGATCCCAACACCACCGGCATCCTCGACCTGCCCGAGGATACCCTGACCACCTACGGCAATGTCCAGCTTTCCACGCTGGCGATCACAGTGCCGGAGACCAGCCCGCCATGGGATATCGACTACGATCCGGCGACGGGCACGCTCTGGTCGGTTAATCAGGTGGCGGGTCTTCGCAAATCGACCGACAAGGCTCGTACGTGGCAGCGTGTTGTGCTGCCGCCGGATACCACCCAGTTTCTCTCGCCAGATCTCGGCTATGACTTCCCCTTCTTCGTACAGCCGAGCGGCATTCCCATTGACCAGTTCGCTGGGCTGAATTTTCAGACGTTTGCCGTGCTCGTGGACGGAGCCGGGCGGGTATGGAGCGGAGCCGTGGGGGGGCTCAATGTGTCGGAAGACCAGGGCGAAAGCTGGCGGCATTTTACCACTGAGCAAGGGCTGACGGGCAACTGGGTCATCTCCATCGAAGAACAGGAAATTCCTGGACAGGAGCCTGCTATCTGGGCTACCAACTGGCCTGCGCTCGAACAAGGCGAGCAGTTCGGCGTGGTTGTCACCCGCAATGGCGGCGAGACGTTCGAGGCATCGCTGCTGGGCGAGCGGGTGTACGACTTTGCCTTTCGGGGCGAGACGGTTTACGCGGCTGGCGAGAACGGCTTGTTTATTTCGGATGATGGCGGCGTAAGCTGGCGCACTGTCCGGGATTTCTACGATCCTACGCAGCCCGACCGCACGTTTCGACCTGGCGCGCGGATTTTTGCGGTTGCCACCACCCGCGAGGCGCTGTGGGTAGGTACTGAAGATGGCCTTTTTCGCAGCACCGATGGTGGCGCGACGTGGCGGGTTTTCCGCGCCGAGGTGCCGCTGAGTCCCGACAACCTGCCGCCTGTGGTGCCCGCCGATGCCGTGCCTGAGGTAGAAGCCTACGCCTACCCCAACCCGTTCTCGCCCGCCAGCGATCGCTTCATCCGCATCCGTTATAAGCTGGAGCAGCCGGAAACCGTCGATATTCGCATCTTCGACTTCGGCATGAACCTCGTCCGCGACGTGACGAGCGAATCGCAGAACGAAGGCGAGCGCGAAATCTCGTGGGATGGCACCGACAACAACGGCGCGCGCGTCGCCAATGGCACGTATTTCTACGCTGTCGAAACCGGCAGCGAGACGTTCTGGGGCAAGATTCTCGTACTCGAATAAGGTTACAGGTTTTCCGGTTACAGGTTAGCAGGTTTTCCCTTGTTCGAACCTGGAACCTGAAGCCAAACAAAGTGAGGCAACCTGATAAACCTGCAACCGACATAACCCATGAAAAAGCTTCTTCTTCTCCTGATAGCGCTGACGTTTGGTCTGAGCGAGGCGTCCGGGCAGGCTGCCGGGGCATTCTCGCGGATGGGCTTCGGTGCGCGCGGCGTGGCGATGAGCAACGCGCTCGTGGCGGATGGCTTCGGTGGCACAAGCCCATACTACAACCCGGCGCTGGCTCCCTTCATTCCAGGACAGAGCCTTGAAGCCTCGGCGGCGTTTTTGACCCTCGACCGCGATCTGCAATTCTTGCAGCTTTCCGCTCCGCTGCGGCCTCGCGCTGGGATCGCTGCCGGGCTGATCCACGCGGCCGTCTCGGACATTGACGGGCGCGACGACAGCGGCTACCACACGCAGAACTATTCGACCGACGAGTTTGCGTTCTTCCTGGCGTTCGGTGTAAAGATGAGCGAGCGGCTTTCGGCGGGCCTCGGTCTTCAGTTTTACCGCGCCGACTATTTTGAGGGCGTCAGTCCGGTCAACAGCATCGGCATCGACCTGGGGTTGAACATGCAGGCAACCGAAGCGCTGCGGATTGGCTTTGCCGTGGATGATTTGCTGGCGCGGTATTCGTGGGACACGTCGGATCTCTTCGGCAGTGCCGGGCGCACCACATCGGACCGTTTCCCGACGCGCATCCGGCTGGGCGGCGCGTATCAACTGCTGGGCAGTCAGTTGCTTGTGACGGCGGAGTATGAGTCCAGCATCACCTCCTCCGAAATCCGCACCCGCGAAGTACGACTTGTGGGTGACACACCGCGCGAGGTGTTCGAGTCGGAACGCCTCGCGTTGCACGAAAGCCAGTTTCGGATTGGTGCTGAGTATCAGCCCCTGGACTTTTTTGCTGTGCGCGCCGGGGTGGACGCGCTCGGTGCTGAAGAGATCGCCGGGGCACGGCCCAGTGGTGGCTTCATGATCGAGCAGGAACTCGGCAGTCTTGTTGGGCGGTTCGAGTATGCCGTGGTGCTGGAGCCGTATGCGCTCGGCACGATGCACCTCCTGACGTTGCGCGTCTTTCTTTAAAAGCGGATACATCGAGTTCTATGTTTTGCACACGTGTATGGGCCCTGGTTCTGATAGCGTTTGGATTGGGAAGTGGAGCGTTGAAGGCGCAAAGCGTACCGCTGTCGGTTTCCGCCAGAGTGGGGGTAATACAGGCAGGCGGTGCTCGGGTCAGCGAGGCCGGGCTGGCATTGTATCCCGAATTGCAACTTGAAGCAGCGCTGGGTACGTTGGCTGAGGGCGCTATCGCGGCACGGGCTGCGCTGTATGGCGGGTTCTGGCTCAAGTCTGCTGTTGAGTCGACGCGTCTGTGTGCAACCTGCGCCGCTGCTGGATATCGTGGGTATCAGGCGGGTGCCCGGTTGCGGCTGGCGGCCCATCGCGGTTCGTTTCCGTTGGTGCTGTCGGCTGGTGTGGCCCGGCAGATGGTTGCCGTTGAAGAAGTCGGCGTATGGACCGATCAGGGGCCAGCCGCTGACCAACGGGCGCATTTTACCCTTGCAGAACTGGGGCTGGGTGTAGACTTTGCACTTTCCGATGGCTGGCGGGTACAGGGAGAGGCGCTTGGCTTTCTGCCTGTAGCCGCCCACGAAAACGACCCACTCAACACAGGTCGCTATGCGCTGCTCTTTGGCGTTGCGTATGCCCTCTAAAACAGAAAACGGCAATCCTTCTGCTTCATGCGAAAACTGACAGTTCTCTTTTTATGGATCGTGCTGGTCCTCCCCGCGCAGGCGCAGGAGACAAGAGTGAGCACGGGGTTGAGCTATCTGCGCATCGGTACGAATGCCTCCGCCAGTGCGATGGGCGATGCCCAGGTCGCTTCGAGCCACGATGCCTTCTCGACCTACTGGAACCCCGCTGGGTTGGCCGCTGCTACCACCAACAGCGTCGCCGCCTCGCACCGTATCTGGGTTCTGGATACGCGGATGTATGACCTCGCGGCTCGTTTTCAGGCAGGCGAAAAGGGGGGCATCGGTCTTTTTGTGACGGCGGCAGACAACGGCGATTTCGAGGAGCGCGAGCAGCCGACACCGGAGCCAGATGGTTTTTTCGGCGCGCAATTTCTCAGCGTGGGTGCTTCCTATGGACGTAGCTTCGGCCCGGTGCGTGCAGGCGTGACCGCTAAGTTTCTTTCCGAACGCATCTTCGAATCCTCGTCTAATGGCTATGCCTTCGACGCGGGTGTGCAGGCCGGTTTGCTGGACGAAAAGATTCGGCTGGGCGCGGCAGTGCAGAACATTGGCAAGATGAGCGAACTGGCGAATGTAGCCACACCCCTGCCGCGCACGGTACGGGGCGGGCTGTCCCTTTCGCCGCTGAGCATCCTGGCCGAAGAAGACGCCAGCAGCGTGCTGGATCTCTCCGTCGCCGCCGAAGTCTCGCACCTGCTGGAAGAGGAACGGACGCAACTGCACCTCGGCGTCAGCGCCGAAGTGGTGGAGATGGTGCGGGTGCGGGCCGGCTACATCACCAACGACTCGCTCCGCGACCTGACTTTTGGCGGAGGGCTGCACGTCAGCACCTTTGTTTTCGACTATGCGTTCCTACCCTTTGAGGATGGCTTCGGCGGCCCCGGTCATGTGCTCACGCTGTTGTATAATTGGTAATGTTCACACCAAACACGGTCGGCTTCTGACGCTTGATATCGCTTCTTAATGCTCATTCATCACTAGGAGGCTCGTAATGCGTCTGCGGTTTGCTATGTCCTGTTTTTGGGGCTTTGTGTTTATTGCTGGATTATTGATTGAGATAGCACAAGCCCAGCCTTTGCCCGATAGTTTGCGGCAGCCTGTGTCCGTGGCTGTGGTCGCGTCGCCAGAACTACAGCCACGCATTCAGCAATACCTGGAATTATATTTGATTGAGGCAGAGGCCAAACTGGTAGAACAGGAAAAGGCCATCTGGAAGCTGCATGTGCAGGCCGCAGAACATGACGATGAGACATCCGTCGTTGCCTTATCACTTGTGGCCATGCAGCCTGCTACAGTATCACTGTTTGACTTGGAAGAACCGCCCGACGAAAATGCTTCAGCAGGTAATCCGGAAAGTGGGGACTGGGTGAAAGGATATATGCTCAAAGAAAGCTTAAAGCAGGTGAGCATGGTCAAGCAGCACGAGGTTGTGGTGGTGGCTGAGGACGAACTGGAAGCAGGATGCGCCGATCTCATTCGTCGCTTTCAAGAGAAGCAACTTTGGCCAATTCGCAAACGCTTTTTGCAGGGGCAGGAATAGAACCAAACAGCCGAGTGTGGTTGCAAAGCTGATACTCGCAAGTTCGAACGCGGGTGAGTCCAGATGTCAAAAAAATCGTCATTCCCGCGAAGGTGGGAATCCAGAAAAGGGCTTGTCTTGTAGCAATCACTCATCCCTCAATCGCGCCAGCACAGCCTGTTTGTAGCTACGGCTGATGGGGAGTCTTTTTTCGCCGACTTGCACTTCTTCGCTTGTGAACGCGGTAACCTGATGGGCCGGAACGAGAAAGGAGCGGTGGATGCGCAGAAAACCGTGGGGCGCGAGCTTGTCGGCGAGGTGGCTGATGCGTTCTTTGGTGATGAGCGTCCGCTTCGTCGTGTGGATCTGCACGTAGTCGCTCATGCTTTCGATGTAGCGGATGTCGGCGAGCGGCACCTTCACCACCTGGCGGTCTACGCGGACGTTGAGGGCGTCGGCAGGCGTAGCGGATGGAGTTGCAGTGGCGGCGTGAAGCGTACGGAATTTGTCGAGGGCGCGGAGCAGGCGAGGGAGCGAGATCGGCTTGAGCAGGTAATCGACGGCGTTGAGGTCGAAGCCTTCCACGGCGTAGTCGCGGTGCGCCGTGGTGAAGATGACGGCAGGCGGATCGTCGAGCGCTTTCATCAGATCGACGCCCGTGAGTTGCGGCATCTGGATGTCGAGGAAAAGCAGATCAACCTCATGCTTGCGGAGCAGGCCGAAGGCTTCCAGGGCGTCATGGCAGGTGGCGATGACCTCCACGTCGGAGAGCTTGGCGAGGTGCGTGCGGATGACCTCCACGGCCAACGGCTCGTCGTCCACGATGAGGCAACGGATGGTCATGTCGGATCGTCGAGTTTCAGGTGCAAGGTGATACTAAA
>DATGCC010000291.1:0-2253 GCA_035312345.1 Rhodothermales bacterium | reverse complement strand
CAGGTGCATCACGCGTGGGTCTTTGTGGTCGGTCTTACCGGTATCGTTGGATTCTACCTTCTTGAACTGTGCCACATGCTCGGGGCTGATGAGGGCCGTTTTGTGGCCGATAGGGCATCACGGTGCGCAAGGGTTAGAGCATGAGTTCCCATGTCTGCTCGACAAGGTCATGACCAAAGCTGTGATGGGGTCCCTCGCGCACGAGCCGGTATCCTTCACGCTCATAGAGGTGGCGAGCCAGATGGAGGACATTGTTGGTCCAGAGCGTGATTCCCTCATAGCCGACTTCACGGGCGAACTCAGTGCAAGCATGGACTAGCTTTCCTCCGATGCCAAGTCCACGAGCCATTGGTTCGACGAGAAGAAGCCGAAGCTGGGCCATGCGCTGAGGGTCGTCGGCGTTCTGGACAAGAAAGATGCAGCCGAGTCGTTCCCCCTCAGTCTCAGCAATCCAACAGCGTTCTCGGTTCGGATTGAGCATCCGAATGAAGTCGGCACAGATCTGGGCGACAAGTGCCTCGAAGGTCTCGTCCCAGCCGTATTCCTTCCAGTAGATCTCGCCGTGCCGCTGGACGACCCAACCCATGTCGCCGGGTTGATGATGGCGGAGCGTAACGGTGCCCTGGGGCTGCCCATGGAGCACCTGCTCTACCGTTTCCATCGCCCCGATGAGGCGTGTCTGGTCTCGAGGCGCAAGTCCATCAAGAACCTCTTGGACTTCCTCGTTCGAGGCGGCATCAAGCTCGGCGAAGACCTCGCGCCCGCTGGCTGTCAGGGAGAGAACCCGTCGCCGTCCGTCGGTCGGCGACGGCGCAGCCTGAACAAGTTTGCTCTCTCGGAAGCGGCTGAGGATTCGGCTGAGGTATCCGGCGTCGATGTGGAGCTCCGCCACCAGGTCGGATGGTGAAGCCTGTTCGCGGGCGGCCAGTTCGAAAAGGACGCGGGCCTCGGTGAGCGAGAACGGGCTCTGGAGGATGTGATCGTCGAGGATGCCGATTTGCCGAGTGTAGAAGCGGTTGAAATGGCGAACGGCTAGGGTTGAGTTGGTCTTGGGCATCGCAATGGGTACGTCGAAGCGGATGAAAACCAAAGACGAATGTAGGCTATTTAGTTGACTAAGTCAACTAAATTTATTATCGTCGATCATGTCTTTTCTCGGCGGCAATTTCCCAACAAAAATCCGTCACCGTCCATGATTGCTCGTCTATGGCGAGGCGTGGCCAAGCCCAACTTCGCCGAAGTGTATGTGGATCACCTTCGTACGGCAACGATCCCTGTGCTCCAGCAACTCTCTGGGTTCGTTGACGCCTCCATCCTTCGCCGAAGCGTCCCCGAGGGTGTCGAATTTCTGGTTGTGACCCGGTGGGTATCTCTCGAATCGATCCGTGCGTTCGCTGGAACCGCCATCGAGGACGCTGTCGTTCCTCAGAATGTCCGTGCTATGATGGTTGAATATGACTCCATCGTGCGTCACTATGAGGAAGTAGGCCCAGAGTGAAGGCTCTGCTCCTATGAGCCTCAGAACCTGCTCGGGGACCTATACCAGCACTATGGCGAACAGGCTGCTGTGGCAAAAGAGATCAACGAAACAGTTAGCTCGAACTGAAGGGGGACGAGAGCCAAAGAGATGGAAGTTGAAGCAATGAACAGCAATAGTTCCGAAGCTGCTCAAGCACGCCTCTCGATGCCCCGTCGCGTTGCCCCAGTACCAGGCTTGCTCTTTCTGGCACCATGGGTCGGAGAGTACTTACTCGGCAACATTCCACTTGGAGCACTTATAGCGGTCCCATTTCTGGTGCCAATCTACGGCGGCGGGGCCCTCCTTATCCGGGAGGCAACACGCCGAACAGGTCGAGGCTGGCCCACGATACTTATTCTTGGTATAGCTTACGGTCTTATTGAAGCAGGACTGGTAGATCAGTCCCTTTTAATCCATCCTTCGAAGGTCATGACTTCCAAGAAGTCACACCTATTCCTGCTTTCGGAGTCAGTGCCTACAATGCGATTAACTTTATCATTGGACATGATGTTTGGAGTATCAGCATTCCCATCGCTATCGTAGAGCTACTGACGCCCTCAAGACGAGTTACACCCTGGCTTGGCAAGGTTGAATTAGTACGGACTGTGCTATATGAGTATGGACATGTGTAAAGAAGGCAAATGCCTTAAATGGTCTGTTTTGGCAGGTGAGCCTTCATGGTCTCCTTGCCACGACGACAGCGCGAGACCGTGTTGTCGCAACACGACCGCGAT
>DATGCC010000290.1:0-2767 GCA_035312345.1 Rhodothermales bacterium | reverse complement strand
TTCTGCCTGACACTCCTGCGCAAGTACGCACCCCGCATCGGCTTCGAGCGGAACTTCACCATTCTGGACGCCGCCGATGCCGCCGATGTCATTGACGTGTTGCGGACGGCGAAGGGATTGCATCAGTCCAAGAAACGCTTTCCCAAAAAGAAGACGCTGTATTCGATGTACTCGGCCTCGACCAACCGGGGCCTGCCGCTCGAAGACATCCTTGAAGAACGCTATCCGCAGTTCGCCGATTACATTGCAGAACTGAAGGAGTTGCGCGGCGCGTACCGCCATTACAAGCAGCGCCACGGCCTGATGGACTACGACGACCTGCTGGATGGCACGCTCCAGCTGTTGCGTCAAGATGATGAGGTGCGCGGGCAAGTCGCCGCCGCATGCCGCCACATTCTGGTGGATGAATACCAGGACACCAACGCCTTGCAAGCCGCGCTCGTCAAACAGTTTGCTTCGGTGCATCACAACGTGATGGTGGTGGGCGACGACGCGCAGAGCATCTACCGTTTTCGCGGGGCTGACTTCCGGAATATTTTTTCCTTTTCCGAGCAATTCCCCGGTGCGCAACTGTTGAAGTTGGAGCAAAACTATCGCTCTACACAGCCCATCCTCGACTTCGCCAACCATGTGCTGCAACAGGCTCGCCATCGCTACGACAAGCATTTGTTCACCGAGCAGAAGGAAACGGGCGATCTGCCAGCCATTGTGCCTGCGCCGGACGACCGTTTCGAGAGCCGCTTTGTCACGCAGATGGCGTTGCAACTCCGAGAGCAGGGTGTGCCCCTGAACCGAATGGCGGTGCTCTTCCGCAGCGGGTTCAACTCGTACAACCTCGAAGTTGAACTCAACCGGCGCAACATTCCGTTTGTCAAATATGGCGGCCTGAAGTTGAGCGAGGCGGCACACATCAAAGACGTGCTGTCGCACCTCAAGGTGGTCGAGAATCCCAAAGACGCGGCGGCGTGGAACCGCATCCTGCAATTGCTCGAAGGCGTCGGGCCGAAGACGGCGCACAACCTGATCGAGTGGATCACCTCAGCATCCGATGATCCGTTTACGCTGGAAGATCGACCCTATTCGCCGCGCTATATCGAAGCGTTGAAACATCTGTTCGAGACACTGCGGGCAGCGGGGCAGCCGGGCGTGTCATTGATCGCGCAGGTAGAAGCCATCGTGCAGTACTACGAGCCGATCTGCAAGCGCAAATACTACGAAGACTACCCGAAGCGCTGGCAGGACCTGGAGCATTTCGTCGGATTAGCCGATGCTTTCACCAGCCGCGCCGACTTTCTCTCGTCGCTAGCGCTTGATCCCATCGAACTCAGTTCGCTAGAAGGCGACCCGCTCGAAGACGATGAGGCACCGTTTGTGCTCTCGACCATTCATTCTGCTAAAGGATTGGAGTTTCACTCCGTCTTTCTGATCCACATGCTCGACGGGGTGCTGCCATCAAGCTACTCCTTCAAAGACGAAGATGCACTGGATGAAGAGTTGCGGTTGCTGTATGTTGCTATTACGCGGGCTGAGGAAAACCTGTTTATCTCGTATCCGATGGTCCAGTATCGTCGGTTTCAGGGCGATTATCTGGCGAAGCCGAGTCGATTTCTCGAAGATGTGCCTGAAGCCCTGCTCGAACCCTGGCACCTGGTTGAGCAAAGCCGCGAGGCCGACGATCCGCCTCAGCTTACCGATGGAGAAGCCGCCCATGGAACCACAGCTTCCAAACCGGCATCTACAGAAGACGACGGGTTGCCCTTTTAGAAAGCTAAGAGTCTATGAGCCTATGAATCTATGAGACTACGAATGACGGTTTTTTTCTTAGGCTCCTAGCTTTGTAGACGCGTAGTCTCCTGGAATGGCTATGCAACATCCAGAAGACACCTCTTCCCTCGTGCAGGCGGCACCGCGTTTGCGCATTGAGGAAGTCAGCCTTGCAGAGATCGAGACGATCCGACGGCTCAACCGCGTGATCTTCAAGGAGGAGCGTGTTATCAACACCTTCGAGCGGGAGGCGTTGATGATCCTATTGGCGCTTGTAGAGGGAGATCCGGTTGGTTTTAAAATCGGGTACCAGGAGAGTCGATATACCTACTACAGCGCAAAGGGCGGTGTGTTGGAAGCCTACCGGCGGCAAGGTATCTCGCGGCGGTTGCTGTATGATATGATGGCGCGCGTGCGGCAGGACGGATATCGTGTTTTTGCGTTCGATACCTTTCCCAACATGCATCCCGGGATGACGGTGCTGGGCCTGAACGAGGGGTTCCGCGTGACCCGCGCCGACTACAACCCTACCTACCGGGATTACCGATTACGTTTCGAAAAACGGCTGTGACAAGATCCACTAAGAGACATAAGATCGTAACAATCATTAAAGGATCTTTAGCCTATCATCTCAAGCTCATACATTTCAGGCGTTTCCGATGAGGAACACCAATGCCCATCGTGTTCAGGCCCAATAGTTTTGAGGGGGATTATTGGCAGTCTGGCCGAGGGCGGGGGTCGGGGAGGGTTTCCTTCTCCGGCCCTTTTGCTTGTTCAGGGGGCTCACTGCGTTCGCGTCATTAGGTTCGCTGCGCTCACATCATTGGCTCGCGTTGCTCGCGTCATTGGTCATTTGTTGGCTTGTGCTTCTCAATGACCAATGACGTACCAAAGGTACCAATGACGCGCCGAAGGCGCTAATGACAGCTTCTCTTAAACCCATGCCAACAACGCATCATAGGCCGCGAGCAGGCGGGCACGGAGCGGTGTTGCCTTTGCCATA
>DATGCC010000289.1:0-2918 GCA_035312345.1 Rhodothermales bacterium | reverse complement strand
CTTCGAGGCGTTCCAGCAGGCCGATGGCACCATGAACCGCAGCTACGGCGGTACGGGGCTGGGCCTTTCCATCAGCCGCGAAATTGCCCGGATGCTCGGTGGTGAAATTCGACTCGACAGCACGCTTGACGAGGGGAGCACCTTCACGCTCTACCTGCCCGAGGAATACGTTCCGACGACCCTGGCCACCCGGACCGGTAAAAGCGCGACCATGCCACCCAGCGGATCAAGTGGCGATGGGCAGTCGCCGCGTGAAGGGGCCCCTTTGCCGCAAGTCAAGCCCGCTGAGCAGCAGGCAACGGGAAGGACCGGGACGGTTGACAATGGGGAGGCAAGTACGGACGTCGTTGCGGTGGAAGAAGAGGACGACGAAGACATACAGGATGAAATCATGGGGGCGCGGCTCAAGCGCAAAAAGACGATCCAGGACGACCGCGACGTCATCAAGCCGGGCGACACCGTGCTGATGATCGTGGAAGACGATATGGCTTTTGCCGGTATCTTGCTCGATCTGGCCCGTGAGAAAGGCTTCAAGGGGCTGGTGACCGACCATGCCGAGACGGCGCTCAAACTCGCCCGCAAGTACAAACCGTCTGCCATTACGCTCGATGTGCAGTTGCCCGGCATGCACGGGCTGGCGCTGCTCGACCGGCTCAAGCACGACCCCGAACTGCGGCACATCCCTGCCTACATTATCTCGGTTGTGGATCGTTTACCGCGACGGCAGCGCAACGGGGTGGTGCGACAACTCAAAAAGCCCATCACACGCGAGTCGGTGCTGGAATCGTTTGGTAGGATCAAGAATTTTGCCGAGCGTGCGGTCAAAAAGCTACTCGTGGTAGAAGACAACGATGCCCAGCGCCGCAGCATTGCTGAACTCATCGGCGGGGACGATGTGGACCTGACCTCTGTAGGTTCGGGCGAGGATGCGCTCGCCGCGCTCTCGACGGGCGAGTTCGATTGTGCCGTGCTGGATCTGGGGTTGCCAGACATGGCAGGTATCGACCTCATCCAGCAGGTCCGCGACAATCCAGAGCTGGAAGAATTACCCATCGTTGTCTATACCGCCCGCGACCTGAACGAAGAAGACGCGGCGGCTTTGCAGGAACTGACCGAGGCCGTCATTCTCAAAGACATCGAATCGCTTGATCAGTTGCTGGATACAACGACGCTGTTCCTGCATCGCGCCGAAGCCTCGCTGCCTGAGCCACAGCGCGCCCGGCTCAATGAAATGCACCAGCCCGAAGCCAGCCTCGCCGACAAGCTGGTGCTCATCGTGGACGACGATATCCGCAATATTTTTGCCATAACGAGCTTGCTGGAACGGCACAAGATGAACGTCATCTACGCCGAGAGTGGCAAAGAAGGCATTGTGTTGCTCAAGGATACGCCGGATGTGGATGTAGTGCTGATGGACGTGATGATGCCGGGCATGGATGGCTACGAGACGATGCGGGCCATTCGCAAAGTGCCCGCTTTCCAGACGCTGCCGATCATCGCCGTGACCGCCAAAGCCATGAAAGGCGACCGGGAAAAATGCATCGAAGCTGGTGCCTCGGATTATATCACCAAGCCCGTTAACGTTGAACAACTCCTTTCCCTCCTGCGCGTGTGGATCAACAAGTAGTGGAGACAAAGCCTTTTCATACCGCTCTGACTTCCTCTAGGGCCAGCCCTTCCGACGCCGAGCCAGTCAGCATCCTGCTGGTCGACGATCGGCAGGAGAATCTGATGTCGCTGGAAGCCGTGCTGGAAGAACTGGATCAGAACCTGGTGCGCGCCACATCAGGCGACGATGCCCTGCGCGCCTTGCTCGATCAGGAGTTCGCAGTCATTCTGATGGACGTGATGATGCCGGGCATGGATGGCTACGAGACCGCTGACCTGATCCGCCAGCGCGAGACCACGCAGCACACGCCCATTGTCTTCGTCACCGCCATCAACCACGATGACGCGCATATTGCCAAGGGGTATGAGCATGGGGCGGTCGATTACATCTTCAAGCCCATCGATCCGCACATTCTGCGGTCCAAAGTGCAGGTCTTTATCGAACTCTACCGCTCGCGCAGGGCGATGCAGCAGTTTAACGAGGAACTGGAACAGTGCGTCCACGACCGCACGCAGGATTTGCAAGTCGCCAACCAACGTTTGCAAGAGGAGATCGAAGATCGCAAGCGGGCCGAAGCCGAGGTGCGCTCGCTCAACGAAGAACTCGAAGCACGCGTGCGGGCCCGCACCGCTGAACTCGAAGACGCCAACCGCGAACTCGAAGCCTTCAGCTACTCCGTCTCACACGATCTGCGCTCGCCGCTACGCAAGATCGAGTCGTTCAGCAGCTTTCTGATAGAAGACTACGAGGACGAGCTCGACGAGCAGGCACAGAACTACCTCGACCGCATCGGAGCGGCAAGCAAGCACATGAGCCAGTTGATCGAAGACCTGCTCAAACTCTCGCGGGTTTCCAACAATCCGCTGGTCGTGGAAGCAGTGCATTTGAGCGAGATGGTGGGCGAAATAGTGGAAGATCTGGAGCATGCTTTTCCCGACCATGACGTCCATGTAGAGATCGAAGAAGGCGTGCAACTGGAGGGGGATCCACGCTTGTTATACATCGCCATGCAAAATCTGCTTTCCAATGCCTGGAAGTTTACCACCCAGGAAGCCGAGCCCCAAATCAGGTTTGGTGTGCGGGCTCAGGATAACGGAAAAGACCCGGTCTACTTCGTCCAAGACAACGGTGTCGGCTTTGACATGAAGCATGCCGAAAAGATGTTTACTCCGTTTCAACGTTTGCACACGGCGGATGAATTCCCCGGTACGGGTATCGGGTTAGCCATCGTGCAGCGCGCCATCCGTCGCCACGGCGGTCGCATATGGCCTCAGGCGGAAGAGGGCCATGGCGCGACGTTCTGTTTTAC
>DATGCC010000288.1:0-4545 GCA_035312345.1 Rhodothermales bacterium | reverse complement strand
ACCCGGACGTGTGCGACTATCGCTACCAGACGATGAATGACTGGGGCAATGCCATGTTTGTCACGCCCGGCGTCATCATTGATGGCGAACTGGTGACGACGAATCTGGTGGACATCAACCTCGGCATCCGCATCCTGCTCGGTAGTTCGTACTATGAAGGTTGGCAGGACAAGGAAACCTTCGTCACACACGACCCGCTGGGCAACCCGGTCAGCCAGGATCATCCGTGGAACCAGACGACGATTCCGAAGCCACAGAAGCGCGATTTCGACGGCAACTATAGCTGGACGATGTCGCCGCGCTGGTACGACGAGCGCACGGGTGATCATCTTGCGCTTGACACCGGCGGCGGCGCGATCGCTCGTCTCTGGGCTACAGCCCTTGCCAACAAGGTGGACATCGGCTACGTCCAGGCCACCGGCAACAGCGTCAAGATGCATTTGCCGAAGACGGCCTTGAAGCCGCCGATGGATCTGGAATGGAAGGTGCCGAAGTGGAGCAACGCCATCGAACGCAACCGCGCCCGGACATACTTCCAGGCTTATGCCGCGTGTGCCGCGCTCTATTTCACGGAGAAGGCGATGGAAGAACTGCACGCAGGCCGGACGGATGTGTGGAGCGACTTCAAGGTGCCGGACGAAGCTATCGGCTGTGGCTTCCATGAAGCCGTACGCGGCGTACTCTCGCATCATGTCGTCATCCGCGATGGCAAGATCGCCAACTACCATCCGTATCCGCCGACGCCCTGGAATGGCAGTGTCCGCGATGTGCATGGCACGCCGGGGCCCTATGAGGATGCCGTGCAGGGCACACCGATCTTTGAGGAAAACGGGCCGGACGATTTCAAAGGCATCGACATTATGCGGGCTGTGCGAAGCTTCGACCCCTGCCTGCCGTGCGGCGTCCACATGTTCAACGCCAGCGGTAAAAAGCTGCGCGAAGAGAACCACTCGAATATGTTCGGGCATCAATCGTCGATGGGCGGTTGAGCAACGGTGATGTTTTAGACGAGAGGTATGGATGTCAACACGCGAAGAAGCGGCCGCTTTTCAGGAACGGTTGGCGCGGATAGAAACGCTGATTGAGGAGGTGCAGACCGCTGCCAACCCGGCATTGCAAACACGCACGGACGAGTTGCTGGCGGCACTGATGGAACTGCACGGTGTGGGTCTCAAGCGCATCCTGGACCTTATCTGGGATTCCGGTGAGGCAGGCAAAGAGATCGTGCATGGCCCCCTCGCGCACGATGCCATCGCTGGTGGCTTGCTGCTGGTCCACGACTTGCACCCGCTGCCGCTGGCTAGCCGCGTAGAGCAGGCCTTGGAGACGGTACGTCCCTACCTGGCCTCGCACGGTGGCGACGTCGAACTGGTCGATATTTTCGAAGGGCGGGTGCGGCTGCGGCTGCATGGCACCTGCGGCAGTTGCCCGGCCTCATCGGTGACGCTACGTTATGCGGTAGAAGACGCCATCTACGAAGTCGCGCCGGATGTCTTGTCGGTCGAAGCCGTGGGGATGGAGGACGAACCCGTGTCGCCCGGCTTTATACCGCTGCCGCTGGCATCGAACGGGCATGAGTCGCAGGGCGACGGAAACTGGCACGACGTAGACGATATGATTGCGCTGGCTCCCCGTACGCCACAGGCTCGCAAGATCTCAGGCCGCTCGGTGCTGTTCCTCCGCATGGGCGAGCACCTCTATGCGTACAACAACGCCTGTCCCTCGTGCCAGGAAGCCCTTGATGCTGCCAACCTCGACGGGACCGCGCTGGTCTGTCCCTCGTGCGGATTGTCCTACGATGTGATCCGCGCCGGACGCGGCCTCGACAAACCCTCGGAAAGCCTGGAGCCGATCCCACTGCTCATCGAAAAGGAGCATGTGCGTATCGCCCTGCCAGCATGATTTGAGAAAGCGGGAGTAGAACAAACCTTTCTTCCTTCCTTTAAGTTTTACACTTATCACGAGTCGTCACTATGCGCCAGCGTCGAAAAAAAAACGCCCTCGCAGCCCTGCGGCAGTATGCCCGCACGGACACACGGGACGCGGTGGAGCGGTGTGAGCTGTGCAGCATGGCGATTCCATCGCGCCACCGGCACTTGCTGGAGATGGAAAGTCGTCAGGTAGTATGCGCGTGCGATCCCTGCGCACTCCGGTTCGAGTATGTCGTGGGCGGACGGTTCAAGCTCATTCCAAGGGACCCGCATCCGTTGTCGGATTTCAAGATGTCGGATGTCGGATGGGATAGTTTGGCACTACCCATCAACCTCGCGTTTTTCTACAGAAGTACAGCCGAGGAGCGGATTATCGCTATGTATCCCAGCCCGGCAGGGGCTACCGAGTCGCAGTTGACGTTGGAAGCGTGGGAAGGGTTGGTGGCTGCCAACCCGGTGCTGGCGAAGCTGGAACCCGATGTCGAGGCGCTCCTGGTCAACCGGATAGGCGAAACGCAGGCGTATTATCTGGCTCCTATGGATGCGTGCTACCGGCTCGTCGGGCTGATCCGTATGTACTGGCGCGGGCTTTCGGGCGGAGAACAGGTGTGGCACGAGATTGCACGGTATTTCGAGCGGCTTGACCAGCAGGCCGTGCCGCTGCGGGAGGCACGGTATGCCTGAGCTAGGATTTCAGGTCACGGATGTCCAGCCTGCCCATCACGGCGCGACGCCGCTGCTGCACTTCATGCTGGAGATCGCCAATACGCCCCCAGGGCAGACCATCCACAGCGCCATGCTCCAGGCGCAGATTCAGATTCAGTCGGTGCGGCGGTCCTACAATGAGCGCGAAAAGGCAAAGCTGGTCGATCTATTCGGCACACCGGAACGCTGGGGGCAGACGCTCAGAAACCGCCTCTGGACGCACGCACATGTGGCGGTACCCGGCTTCACCGGCAGCACCCAGGTCGCGTTGCCCGTCACCTGCACCTACGATCTCAACGTCGCCGCCACCAAATATTTCTACGCACTCGAAGATGGCAACATCCCGCTCCTTTTCCTGTTCAGCGGCACCATCTTCTACAAAGCGCCGAGCGGCATGCTGCAAGTGCAACAGGTGTCGTGGAACAGTGAGTGTGCGTACGACATGCCCGCCGCTGTGTGGCAGGATATGATGGATGCGCATTACCCCAACAGCGCATGGCTTTATCTGCGCCGCGAGGTTTTCGACCGACTTTACGCCTACAAAAGTCAACATAGCCTTCCGTCGTGGGAAGCCGCATTGGACCGTCTGTTGTCGAAGGAAGAGGCCACACCAGTGGATGCCTTTCCATCAAACGGGGAGGTAAGATCATGAGCCGACCGCTGGTAGACCGAATCGTTGAAGCGATGCTGTACGAGGGATATATCCTTTATCCCTACCGCGCCACCACGGCCAAGAATCGGCAGCGTTTTACCTTTGGCCGCGTCTATCCCCACGCGTATCACCTCGATCAGAAGGGGGCGGAGCCATACGTCATGCAGACGCAGTGTTTGGTGAAGGCGGCGAGCGATGCCGAAGTTACTATCAACGTGCGTTTTCTGCATCCAATGGCGCGGCAGGTGGGCCGGTTGCTGGAACCCATTTCAACACTTCCAACAGATGCAGAGCCAGCATTTGAAGCAGTATCCTCGTTGCGAGTAGGCGATACCTTGCACCAGACGTGGCAGGAAGCCGTTGAGCAAACGGTGGCGGTGGAACCACTGTCGTTGTACACCTTGACCCAGGAAGCAGTACCACACGTCTTCTCGTTTCCGGCCTCACGCACAATAGAAGCTATTGAGGGAGAAGCTGGCGAGATTGTAGGTGTGCTAATTCGGCAGCAGGCCGCGTTGGAGGGGGTGGTAGAAGTACACGCCGAAGCAGTGGATGCCGAGGTGTTCAAGCTCACCGTGCGCGTGCTCAACAACACCCCGGTTCTGGAGGATGCTCTGACGGGGCAAGACGAAGTGGTGATGCGAACATTCGCGTCCACCCACACAATTCTGGCTGTGGAAGAAGGGACATTCTTCTCGATGATGGATCCGCCAGCGAATTACGCAGCCATCGCTGCCGCGTGCGAAAACACCGGCACCTGGCCCGTTCTCGTGGGCGAAGACGAAGCGCAGGACACCTTGCTCTCGTCGCCTATCATCCTCTATGATTATCCTGAGCTAGCCCCCGAGAGTCCCGGCGACCTGCACGATGGCACCGAGATCGACGAGATCCTCACCCTCCGCATCATGACGATGACGGACGCAGAAAAATGGGAGATGCGCCAGGTTGACGACCGCGCCCGGCAGATCCTCCAGCGCACCGAGTCAATGAGCCAGGAGGACTTGTTGGGCCTGCACGGCACCATCCGCGATAAGCATTCGCACGAGGAAGCCCCATGAGCCTGGACGAACACCTGGACTTTTTCAACACGAACACCAACCTCGATGGCGTTGCTGTCGATGGTGTCTGGTTTCGTAGGGGCGACCGCGTGCGCATCCGGCCCAAGTCGCAAGCCGACATTATGGACATGGCGCTCGCAGGCAAGACGGCGATCATCGAAGCGATCGAGCAGGATGTGGAAGACCGCATCTACGTGGC
>DATGCC010000287.1:0-4055 GCA_035312345.1 Rhodothermales bacterium | reverse complement strand
CGCTGCGCCGCTTTGTCCCGCACCGTACGGATCAAGTGCGCCAGCCGCCGCGCCTCTTCCGACCCCGGCTCGGCCTGTTGCAACTGCTCCAATAGCACCGCCTGCGTCTCGGCGGGCGAAATAATGCCATCCGGTACTGGCGGGGCAGTTCGATGATGCATGAGATAAAACACGATGCCGCCGAGGAAGGCGATGAACAGGATCAGAGCGAGGCGCAGATGTGGTTTCATGGCACGAAAAAGGTTGTTTTCATCATCATGGTCCCTGTAGAGACGTAGCGTGCTACGTCTCTACCCCGACGTTCCTATTTCAGCAACAGCATGGCCCGCGCCCGCACGATGCCCGCCGCTTCCAGCCGGTACACGTAGACGCCACCGGGCAAACCTTCTGCCTCGAACACCGCTTCGTGCTGCCCCGCAGACCGCATTCCTTCCACCAGCGTTGTCACCTCACGACCGAGCAAATCGAACACGCGTAGCCTCACGAATGCCGTCCGAGGCAAACGGAAATGCACGCGCGTAGCTGGATTGAATGGGTTGGGATAATTCTGCAATAGCGTGATCGTCTCTGGCACCTCGTCCCTGTCCGCGACGCCTGTATCCGTGTCCAAAATGATGCGGCGCAGCACGATGGGATTCAGGGAGCCGCTGACACAGCCTCCCGTCGTCGGAACGGCGTCGTTGACGTAGAGGGTATCGCCCGTTACGCTGGCAGCAATGCCATTGGGAATGGAAAACGTCGCCTGCGTGGCCGGGCCATCGGCGTTGCCCCGTGCCCCTGAACCGGCCACCAGCGTCCACTGGCCCGTCAGGCTCAATCGATAAATTTGATTGGCACACCGGGCCACCACGTACAACTGCCCGTGCGAGTAGGTGAGATGTCCGTTGTTACCCCCGGGAATCGTCGCAAGCAGCGAAACCGTGCCATCAGGCTCTATTCTGAGGACGTTACCGTTGTTGAAATTCGACGTATAAAGGTTATCATTCTCGTCAATGGTGAGGCCGTTGGGGCAGGCAAACAGCGCGCTAGAAGCGAATGCAGTGGACGTGCCATCGGGTGTAATTTTGCGGATGGTATGGTCTCCACAGTTAGCAACAAACACATTATCCTGGCTATCGACCGCGATGCCAACCGGTGCGAGGATGCCTGTTGTAGCAAAGGTGCTGACGATGCCGTCCGGTGTCACCTTGCTGATGCGGCGGTCGGCAATATTCGACTGGTACAGGTTACCCTGTGCATCAAACGCATTGCCCGATGCGCCGACAAACCCTGTCGCAAATACGCTCCGCTGCCCCTCCGGCGTGACCCGGTAAACCGTTGTGCCATTCTGGTTGTCGAGCCGAAGGCCAAAATCCGCCACGTAGATATTGCCATCGGGGCCTCGTACCACACCCCCGCTCGCATTGAAGGCATCGGTGATGGTTTCGACCGTTTGCGCCCTTCCCACCGAAAGGACACTCCAGCCGAGGAGCAGCAGCCCCAGTACATACCATTGCCTCATAGCAACCTCCATAGCTTTCACCTAGATTATCTATGGGAGCATACACAGGATGCTACAACTTCGTCAAGGGCAGAAGCGCATGGCCCAATGAAAACTGATGCTTTACCGTCCAGAAAACCGGATGGCCTCTTCCTGCCAGCGCTGTACCCCTATCGGGCCGAGCACATTGGCTACCCGCCGGAAAAATCGACGCAGGAACATCTCCTCATCGGCTTGCTCGCAGGCATCGGCCAGCTTCACCCAGAGCAGATTCTCGAATGCGTCCTGCGACATCGGCAAGGCCGTATCAGTGAAGCGGTCGTGTAGCAAGGGCTGGCCCGCTTCGACGCTTTGCTGGAGGGACGCATAGCTCATAGCGCAGTAGCAATACACCCCTTGTTCGGCAGGCGCTCCGATAAGGCCACGGATCTCATCCCGGCGTGAGCGTGGCATGGAGGCACGCGGAAACCCTTCGGTCCCTTAGATCGAATGGAAAAGCCCTATTCGCTGGACCGGCTCCGCCAAATTCCAGCGCGCCAGCACCGCATGGGTGCCGATCAGGTGTGATCGCAAATCATGGTGCGTATGCTGAACATCTGCCAGACCGATGGTATCCAGGAAGACGATGAGGCTGTCAATGTTGTGGGCCATTTCAAGGTCAACCGTACCGTAATGCCAGGATGGGATCCAGGTGGGCGGCCTTGCGAGCCGAAGCGCACGCTACGACCAGCAACGCACCTGCCAGCAGCAACGCTCCACTCGCATACGCCACCGGATCCAGCGGATCGCCCTCGAAAAGCAAGCCTACAAAGAAGGGCGTGATGAGTGCTGCACCAATAAGTCCTATCGCTACACCAGCCGCAAGGCGTCCCAGGAAAGGCCGTAGCGCCAGCAACTGGACGTCATAGGTCGTAGCTCCGAGTAACCGCCGCATACCGATCTCGCGGCTACGCAAATGCACCGCATGGATCAGGCTGCGGCGCAGGCTCAGGGCTGCCATCGCCAGCGCGACCAACCCCAACACCATGAACACGGCGACGAAAAGAAAGTCGGTGCGCGCTTGCCTGGCCAGTATGCCCTCCATCGGGGCCAGGGGTTCGAGCGGCACCTGCTTGTCGATGGAGCGCAGGGTTTCCTCAATGGAAGCGACCAGCATCTGCGGGTCGATCTCAGCTTTTACGACGAGATGCATAGCGCCCCCTCCTACCCGCCAGTAGAGCCCGTACATCGCCGGGGTTGCCTCCGGGTGCCATCCGCCCTGCTGCACATTGCCAACCACCCCAATTACCTCGACCCGCTCCCGGCTGGGATTGTTGAGGAAAAGGTGCTGGCCCACCGGGTCCTGGCCTGGCCAGAGGTGTGTCGCCATGGCTTCGTTGATGACGGTGACGCCCACCGCGCTACCAGCATCCTCCGGCTCAAACAAGCGACCTCTTCGTAGGGCAACCCCCATCATATCGAGATAATCGGTGCCGACGACATTGAAGTGAACCGCCTGCTGCGCTGTGGCAGGAGCCTGCTTTTCCAGAAAAATGGAGACCCGGGGCTGCGGATCGATACCGGGGAGCACCAGGGTGAGGCTTGCTGCTTGAACGCCCTGGAGTGTATCAAGACGACTGAATACTTCTGCGAAATAGGCAGCCTGCGTGCGGCCCGTTGCATACTGCGGACCAGAAATCACCATCGGCGTCGTGAGCATGCTGCCTGGATCGAAGCCTAGCTCGGTATTATGCCGATCCAGTAAGCTGCGCCCCATCAGCCCCGCTGTCACCAATAACACCAGCGCGAGCGCAATTTCTAGTGCCAGCAAGGCCCCTTCTGTCCGACGTCCCTGCGAACTGCTGCGTGTTCTGGCTCCGGTTCTTTTTCTGAGCACGATGAATGGCCACAGCCCCATTGCCAATCCCAGCATCACCGACAGCGATAAGGCAAAGCAGAGCACCCGTGCATCAATGTGAATATCGAAGAGGTGCGCAAAATCGCCCAGCAGCGGTCCCAGCAAGCTATTGACCATGAGGCGCGCCACCCCCAGGCCGAGCAGACCCCCAGCTAGAGCGACAAGCAAAGCCTCTATCAACCCGACTAGCAGTGGGGAGGCCCCCCAGCTTGTTCCTACTCCCTGTATCCAGCTTTTCTGGCGCAGCATCAGGCGGCTCCAGTGCTGCCGAAAAACGTGCATACAGGCCAGCAGCAAAAGCAAGGTCATGAGGCCGAGATACACAAAGAGTTGGCTCCGCACCGGCTCTCCATAAACATCCTGCACAGACCGCAGCTTAATGCGCCATACAGGATCGTCGGCACCGTGGAGGGCCTGCAAGGCATCCGCGGCCGTAGCCTGGGTCACCCCTGCTCGCAAGCGCCCGGCGGCGAGGTACTTCCGCTCCGCTCCCGCCTGGCCCGGTGCAAAGGTGAAAGGGGCAAATGCATCGGTTTGGTAGTACATCTGGAAGTCGGCAGGCATGACCCCGACGATGGCGTGCGGCGTGTTATTGATGAGCAAGCTGTCGTCCAGTACGTCATGCTTTCCCTGGTAACGCCGCTGCCACAGGTCATAACTGAGTACGGCGACGGGTGC
>DATGCC010000286.1:0-3630 GCA_035312345.1 Rhodothermales bacterium | reverse complement strand
AGTGATTTGAGGTAATACGAAGGGCAAACTCGTGATCCGCCCAAGACTCAACATGATACGAAATGTCCACGGTCAACAGCGAAACGAATGATTAAACCGCGCCAGCGTTAGCATCGTGTTTGTGGATAGTTCTGTCTATCCGTCGCCTCTATCATGGCGGCAGATCGATTCAATTCAAGCGATTTGCGAGTGAATACGACTACAGGCGAAGTTGTCTCGACGTTTTTGCGCCGTGATGGATTTTTGCTGGCTGTTTGGGAGATGAACTTGTTTTACCGTCATGGTGGATAGAGACCCGCCGTAGGTAGGCCTCACGCAACCGACCGTCTCCCAAGTGCTTTTTGAAGAAGCACCCTGTCCTCCCAGAAATCCAGCGTCCTCTGATGAAAACAATCGCACCCGTTCTATGGACCGTAGCATTACTTCTTGTAAGCGCCTGCCATCCAGACGCTTCGCTTCCTCAAGCCAAAGTTCAGGATCCGTCGTTCACCTTGCCAGCGCTTGACGAGGAACTGATCTCCCTTGAAGACTATCGTGGCCAAGTGGTCGTCATCCACTTCGGGGCGAGTTGGTGTCCCTTCTGCCGCGCAGAGGACCCCCACCTCGAAGCGCTCTACCAAACGTATAAAGAGCGCGGCGTACAGGTGCTGGTGATCAATGTCGGCGAGTCAAACACGGCTGCGGCCCGGTGGAAACAGGAAGCCGCGTTCAGCTTCCCCATGCTGCTAGATCGTGACGGCACCGTGGCTGCCCGCTTTGCTCCGCCTCAGGCACAGCCGGATCTCCCCCGCCATGAAGTGATGGTCGCGTCGAACCTGATTGTCGATCAGGCCGGAAATGTGCGCTTCATATCTCTACTGGACACTCGCACCTTCGATGCCCAGCTAATAGAGTTGCAGGCTTGTCTGGACAAGGTGCTCGCAGAGAGCTAGTCCCAGCACTCGTCTTCCTGAACCCTAGAAAAAAGCCTCGTAATGCGAACTGCTGGAATGATGTATACCGTATATGTCCTCGTTGCCGTGCTTGGCATCGCGACTGGGACAACCGGCTGCCAGCCTGAGCATGTCGACGACCACCCGATGGCCGCTATCCACGACAGGGACTGGCTTCAGGAGTTAGACGACCCAGTGGTCATCCGACCGCTCCACGGGATCGAACTCACAGCCGGGCAGGCGGCCACCGTAGTCGTCGCATTCGACGTGGCCAGCGGCTACCACATGCAGGCAAACTCCGTTCCGTTTGATTATCTCGTACCGACCCGCCTCGAGGTCGAGGCGGGTGAGGACATAACAGTCGGTCAACCAGTCTATCCGGCGGGCAAACCATACGTGATGCACAATAGCCGTGATACACTCGCGGTCTACAACGGTGTTGTCGAGATCGCACTGCCTATTTACGCGGCGGCCGCTGCCCAACCGGAGCACTATACACTACCCACCACAATCCGCTATCAACTGTGCGATGACCAGATATGCTTCCGTCCGACCTCGAAGTCGCTGACCGTCTCGGTCGATGTTCGCGGCTCCAGCCCAGATGCGAGCATGTGAAGAGCATGAAGATCAAGGGAACAAGAGAAATCTATAGCCGCCTTCGGGAAAGCACCTCGTTCCCGCGGTCAGGTGCATTGGAAATCATGCTTCCTGGCACGCCTAATCAACTATTGTGCATTTCTATCTAGCGCGCTTAAATATACATGAGCACCGAGATCTTTGAATCCCACGTCTGACGAGGACCCCGAGTGGATGCAGGGGGCGCGGAGGAAGCCCTCGTTTATCTGCACGTCATCGCCAGCGGCGCGGAGGTGGGTCTGAGCTACCGGACGCTGGCTTGGAAACCTGATTCGTTAAACACTCTCTTGAAAGTCAAGCGGTTTTCGGCTCCATTCGATAGAATTTTGAACTGTCAAAATCCGCATCGTGTTTGAGCATGCCGTAGATCGCGTGCAGCAGCTTGCGCATCACCGCCACAATCGCAACGAGCGGCTTCTTTCCCCTGCCAAGTAGCTTCTCATAAAAGGCTCCGATGGCTTCATCATGCCGTATGGCAACGAGCGCTGGCATATACAAGGCCCGCCGCAGACGCACGTTGCCCACACGCGATATCCGGCGTGGACGCTCCACACTCGTACCTGACTCGTAGCGCCTGACATCCAAACCCGCGAAGGCTACCCACTCCCGCACCGAGAGCCCTTGAGGCAAGACCAGGATCTCGGCCAAGAGTTGCACGGCACTCCGATCAGAGATGCCCGGCACACTCGTCAGGTGGCGATGGGCTCGCTGGATCGGTGCGCTGGCAGCGACCCGTCTCAAGGCCTGCCTCTCTAGCTCTGCGATACGACGGTCGAGGTGCCGTAGGTTGACTTCGATGTCGTTGATCACAAGGGCGGATGTAGTGACTGTGGCATGAGCCGTACGTAGACGATTCTTCTCGCGGCTGCGTTCGACGATCAAAGTCTGGATGCGGCGGGCGATCTGCTGGAGTTCGAGCACTTCTTCGGAAGGCGGTTGCCAACGAACAAACGGCATTCTCCGGGCATAGTCGCATATAATCGTGGCATCGACCTTGTCGGTCTTCGAGCGCTGCATGTGAGCGCGGCGGTAGTCTTTGAGCGCCCGTGGGTTGGCCACCATGATCTCCACACGCTCGGCTTCGTGCAGCGCCAGGGCAAGATCGAGAAGATGCCAGAGGCTTCGACGACGACTTCGACGACGACGCGGACAGCTTGCCCTGGCTTGGCGGTCTTGCTTCATTCACACGACAACGATTACTTGCCTCGTACAACCGATGTGCAGCCCTGTGCGGGTGTGCAGCAGCTATGATGGGACCAGAGCTGCAATGACGCAGCGTTGTCACTTCCAGACACTATACTCCTGCGCGTGCTTGTCTCACTCACCCATCCAAACTCCAATGAAGCCACACGTTACGCGCAGCACTCAGATCGAATGGAAGTCCTTGGTGGAAAACGGGGTCAGGACGGATGGCATCTACGTCAAGGCGTTGCGCTTTGACGAGACAGAACAACGTCCGCCAACGTTCCTGCTCAAGTTCGAGGCAGGAGCGTCGTACCCGAATCACAATCACCCGGCCGGCGAGGAGGTCTATGTCCTGGAGGGGGAGGTGCGCTTTGGCGCCACCCAGTTGCAGGCAGGCGACTATCTGTACACACCGCCGAATGCTACGCATTCCGTATATTCCAAGACCGGATGCGTGATGTTGTTTGTCGTTCCCGAAGAGGTTCAGGTGCTTTAGCTACTGACAGGTGTACCCATGGTTCTGCTAAGAAAGCGGCATACCATAGCTAGATGACTTTTCTGTATGGTCCTCAACAACCGCGGCCAGCTATGGGCCGCTTAGCTTGATCCGTATGAAAGAAAAAGTCAAGGGTGCATCTCTCCCCTTCGCCTGCAACCCTGATTTTTTGCAGGACGCCTGTTTGGGTAAGGCACAACGTGCGCTCATCAGGCATGGACGTTGCCGAAGCAGATGTACTTGCGAATGAGCCCTTGTCGGATCGATCGTGACCGGATGGGTCTTAACAACCATTCCCGTATAGGAGCCTCGTCTCGAACCTGTTGTCGCAAACGGGCTAGCGTCACAGCGGGTTTGTAAGCCGGGGGCCTATCCCGTTAG
>DATGCC010000285.1:0-2813 GCA_035312345.1 Rhodothermales bacterium | reverse complement strand
GCTTCCTCGTAAAAAGTAAGTGATCATGTCTACGCTGAACGCACCTAAAACCATTAGCAAACGCCACGAACTCCGCCAGGATCAGGTGGTCACGGTCTATGCCCGTGCCGTGGGGTTCTATGAAGAAAACCGAACACTGGTTCATGGCGTGCTCGCCGCCATCGTGGTGGTGATTTTGCTTATCGCCGGGTATGCCTGGATGCAGAGCAACAAGCAGGCGGAGGCCCAGGTGGAACTGGGAGCCATCCTGCCCGCCTACGAAGCCGGCAATTATGTAGCCGCGCTGGACGGTACCGAGACGGCCGCTGGCCTGCTGACGGTGGCGGACGAATATGGCAGCACCGATGCAGGCAACCTCGCCCATTATTATGCCGCCGATGCGCTCTTCCGCCTGGAGCGCTACGATGAGGCACTGGCACACTTCAAAGCGTTTGACAAGGGCAACAATCTGGTGTCGGCCAGTGCGCTCGCAGGCGAGGCCGCCGTCTACGAAATCCAGGGCACCTTCGACCGGGCGGGTGATTACTACAAGCAGGCAGCCGAACAGTTTGAGAGTGCCATCACCGCGCCGGATTACCTGTTGCGGGCGGGCGAAGCTTACGAGCAAGCCGGGGCCTACGGCGAGGCACAAGAGGTCTACGAGACTATCCGTGATGATTACCCGGAGTCGAGTGCTGCCGCTACAATTGGTTTTTACCTGGCTCGCGTTGCTGCTGCGATGAATTGAATGAATCTATGAGCCTATGAGCCTGCGAGTCTATGAGGACGATAAGTGAAAGACTGCGGGTGCTTTAACTCCTAGATTCTTAAACGCCTAGACTCTTCCAAACCCTTACCCCACATGGCCTCGCCTACCATTCTCGTCGTTGATGATGAAGCCAGCATTCGCCGCACGCTTCGGGAGATTCTGGAATACGAAAAGTTCGACGTGGAAGAGGCCGAAGACGGAGAAGAAGCGCTAGAAAAGCTGCGCTCCGGGCCCTACGACGTCGTGCTGCTAGATATCAAAATGCCCAAGCGTGATGGCATGGAGGTGTTGGAGATGCTCTCGGACGAGATGCCGGAAGTGCCGGTCGTGATGATCTCGGGTCACGCCAACGTCGAAACGGCCGTTGAGGCCACGAAGCTGGGTGCGTTTGACTTTATTGAAAAGCCGCCGGATCTCAACCGTCTGCTCGTTACCGTTCGCAACGCACTGGATCGGGGGCAACTGGAGACCGAAAACCGACGGATGCGGCAGACCATCGTCGAGCAGCACGAAGGTGAACTGACGCCCATTCTTGGTGAGAGTCCGGCCATCAAGCGCATCAAGGAAACCATTAAGCGTGTCGCGCCCACGGAGGCGCGGGTGCTGATCACGGGGCAGCCCGGTACCGGCAAAGAGCTTGTTGCCAAGTGGATCCATCATCGCTCGAACCGCAAAGATGGCCCCATCGTCGAGGTCAATTGTGCGGCCATTCCCAGCGAGTTGATCGAGAGTGAACTCTTCGGGCACGAAAAAGGCTCGTTTACGGGGGCGACGAAACAGCGTATCGGCAAGTTCGAGCAGGCCCACGAGGGCACGCTGTTTCTGGACGAGATCGGTGACATGAGCCTTTCGGCACAGGCCAAAGTGCTGCGGGCGCTCCAGGAAAACCGCATCAGCCGCGTTGGTGGCGACCGCTCGATTCCCGTTGATGTGCGTGTGGTGGCAGCGACGAACAAAGACCTGCTCAAGGAAATCGAAGAAGGCAACTTCCGCGAAGACCTGTACCACCGGATCAGCGTGATTTTGATTCACCTGCCGCCGCTGAAAGAACGCCGCGAAGACATTCCGCTCATCCTGAACCATTTTGCAGATCGACTGGCTCGCCGCAACGGAGTGGGGCCGAAGTCCTTTTCTTCGGATGCCCTGGAGCGGATGAAGAACTATGAATGGCGTGGCAACGTGCGCGAGTTGCACAACGTGGTTGAGCGGCTGCTTATCCTCAGTGAAGGCGACGAGATCGGTGTGCAGGATGCCGAGCGCTACGTGCAGGCAGGTGCCAGCAACGCTAACCCTGTCGGTAGTCTCATCAACCGCTATGACGATTTCAGTGACTTCCGCGATATGGCTGAGAAATTGTTCATTGAACAGAAGCTGCTTGAGTTCGAGTGGAACGTGAGCAAAACGGCTGAAGCCATTGGTATCCAACGCTCACACCTCTACAATAAGATGAACAAATACAACATCGAGCGGGAAGATTAAAGCAGGTTCTCTCCACTTTCTTTTGCACCTATCGAAAGATATATGCCTGTCCCGTTGCTCGAAGTTCAGAACTTGAAAAAAAGCTACCCGACGGGCACGGGGGGGCGGTTGGAGGTGTTGCGTGGTGTTTCATTTGAGGTGCAGCGAGGCGAGGTGGTTGCAATAGTAGGGGAGAGCGGTACGGGGAAAAGTACGTTGCTCCATCTGCTGGGTGCGCTCGACCGGCCCGATGAAGGCACGGTGCTCTATGACGGGCGGGATATTTTTCAGAAGAACGACGAAGACCTCGCCGCTTTTCGCAACCAGTCCATTGGGTTCGTCTTCCAGTTTCATCATTTGCTGCCCGAGTTCACCGCCCTCGAAAACGTGGCAATGCCCGCGCTGATCCAGGGACAGGACTTTGGAAAGGCAAAGCAGCGAGCGCAGGAATTGCTAGAATTGCTCGGGCTGGCTGGTCGCGTCGATCACCGGCCCAGCGAACTCTCGGGCGGTGAGCAACAGCGCGTGGCGATGGCACGGGCACTGATGAACCAGCCGGGCCTCGTCCTTGCCGACGAGCCGACGGGCAATCTCGATACGCGCACCG
>DATGCC010000284.1:0-4219 GCA_035312345.1 Rhodothermales bacterium | reverse complement strand
CAGGGAAACGAAATAGGTTCGCATGGATTGGGTGCTCTTGGTTAATTGTGTCGTAGCAAAATGCCGCTAAGGACCGGCTCACTCTCGCCTTTGAATCGGATAGAAATACCGGCACCGCCCGATGCCCAGACCTGCGCCGTGCGCTCAACAGCACCGTAGCGTCCGTACTGCTCCGCCAGATCGAGATCGTTAAAGATAGGATTCATTGCCTCGCCACTACCTATCTCCACGCCGAACAGGCGTTGCCCTGCGTCGTCGTGCTGGTTTTCGGAAAAAAGCAGGCGAACCGTATATGCGCCATCAGGCACGTTAAACTGATACCGAATCATGCCCTGGCGCGCTGTCTGAAACAGCGGGTCGTCGTTGGTGCCGTAGATGCGGTGGTGCGTACGCACGGCCTCGCCGCCCTCGTAGCCCCAGCGTCCGTACTGGTATGGCTGGTCGGCTTCCCACACGATGCCTGCCTCATCCACAAACTGCTCGTGCGCGCCGACATTGACCGCCATGACCGTGTTTGGAGATGCAGGGTCGCTGAAAAAATCCGTACGATCAGCATACCAGATCTCGGTCTCATCAACTATCATTTGCCCGGCGCGCTCGCCGCGTGCCAGCAGGTGATTGGCACCATCACGAAACGATACGTCCCAGGTTGCTGTGGCATTCGTCGGCTGTTCGATGCCGATAGATACACCATTAACGATCAACTCGACTTCGTCCAGATTGGAATAAATCCAGACCGGCTGCGTGCGGGCTTCCGGGTTGCTCCCGGCGCGCTGATTCCACTCGTCGGCGATGTGCAGCACAGGCGCGGCTTTCAACTGCGCCTCGTAGTAGTAAGCGATGTCTTTCGGCGTGCGGTCGAAAAAATAGAGGCCCTTCTGGTTGATCGCATTCTTTGTGTCCTGCCGTCCTGCCGAACCAAAATCAAACTGGTTCCAGACGGCGCTACCGATGAGATAGGGGCGATCTAGAATCTGCCGGAACGATTCGGTGTGAAACCACTGGGCGTATTCGGAGGTGAAGTCGAAGCTTTCTGCCGTCTCAAAAGCGTGGACGCGTTCGTCGCTCCCGGCTCCGTACTCGCTGATGAAAAGTGGGCGGTCGGGGTTGCGGGCGTGCAGGTCATCGAGGAAGGTGCCGAGCGTCTCGAAGTCGTGGTAGTACCAGCCGAAGTAGAGGTTCATGCCCAGGATGTCCGGGATGTCCTGAAAGCCAGTGCCATTATCGACTTCACCTTCCGAGATGGCCGTGACTGTCAGGCGCGACGGATCCTCTTCGCGCACCACCGCATCAAGCCGCTTTCCGAGCGCGACGACAGCATCGAGGTAACCATCGGGCAGCGGATTCGGCTGGCGGAGCAGGATCTCGTTCATGTAGCCCCACATTGCTACGGACGGGTGGTTGTAGTGCTGCCGGATCATCTCGCGGACCCACAACTCGGCGTTGGCGGCGAACGCCTCGGACATGGTGATGGTATTGACCACGGGCGTCTCTTCCCACACCACCAGCCCCTGTCGATCCGCTTCGTCTAGCACCACAGGATCTTGCGGGTAGTGCGCCAGCCGGAGAAAGTTGAAGCCGTTCTCTTTGACGAGTTGCACATCACGCCGCGCCAATTCATTGGGCACCGCATTGCCGTAACCGGGGAAATCCTGATGCCGGTTGGTGCCATAGAGCGGCATGGCTTTACCATTCAGAAAAAAGCCTTCCTGCGCATCGGCGCTGAACCAGCGAAAGCCAAGCGGATTGTTGAGTTGATCAACCAGCGTGTCGCCATCGTACACCTCCGTGACCACGCGATACAGATAAGGATCATCTGGCGACCAGATCCGCGGCTGTACAATCGCTTCGCTCGTTTGCTCGAAGGTTTGCCTCACGCCTGCCTCCATGTTCACCGAAGTGCGCAATGCAGCGACTTCATGGTTTTCTGCATCGAGGATGCGATGAATTACCTCAACGGTTGTAGCTTCTTCTGTTTCATTTACCACTGCGCCGCGCACCCGCACTGCAGCCTGCTCCGCCGACACCTCTGGCGTGTCGATAAAAATACCGGGTGAGGCATGATCGAGCACATCGATATGCACTGGCTCTGTCGCCAACAGCCACCCGTCGCGGTAGATGCCCCCATAGAAGGTAAAGTCGGCGTCGAGCGGCGGGATGTCATCGTTCGGGCTGTTGTCCACCTGCACCGCGATGAGATTTGGTGTATCGAACGAGACCAGGTCAGTTATGTCAAAAACAAACGCCGTGTAGCCGCCGATGTGCTGCCCGGCGTGCTGCCCGTTGACATACACCTCCGCCACCTGATTCGCGCCCTCGAAGTACAGGTAGATCCGTTTGCCTTGTAGGGATTCATCCAGCGAAAGCTGTTTGCGATACCAGCCGATGCCGCGCCGATAGCCTTCCACTTTGTCAAACGCATCGTCGGCGTTCCAGGTATGCGGCAGCGTAACAGAGGTCCAGCCACTGTCGTCGTAGTTGCCTGTCTCGGCTCCATCCATCGGGCCAGACGCATACCGCCACGCGTCGTTGATAGTAAACTTCACACGGGGGCTGACCTGTTGCGCAAGGGCAGGCAGGGCCACCAGAAAACTGCTAAAAAGAGCGATATTAAGCAGCCAGCGCATCATCATCGGGCCACCTCCTGCCAGGACAGCGTGTGCGATCCGTCAAAGCGCTCAAAGGTGATCACGGTTTTATTGGCCTCAGCGTTGTAGCGCACGCTTGCCCCGGCGGGCGCTTCCATCTCAATGCGTCGATGTAGGAGGTGGATTTCGAGCGGTCGCGCCACGGTAGAAGCGACGTGCAAGGTGTTACCACTCAGCGTTGCAGAAAGGCCGTCCCAGGTTGCCACATTGCCCGACACACCGGGCCAGACGTGCAGGATGCGTCGGTCGTCGAGCGCGACGATGCCCGGGTCCATCTCGTCGTGGCGGGCGATGAGCGTCTGCACATCGCTGGGCAACATAGGTAGCAAGGCACCGGAGCGGACGAAAAGCGGCATCGTCTCCAGCGGCGCGTCCACAACTATCGTTTGCGGCCCCACGTAGCGCTCGCCCGTCCAGTAATCGTACCAGGTGCCTGCGGGCAGATACACGGCGCGCTGTGTGCCAGGCTGATACATCGGCGCGACGAGCAGGTCGGGACCATAGAGATACTGGTAGATGTGACGATGCGCTTCTGCGTCATCAGGAAAAGCAAATGCCATCGGGCGGATGATGGGCAGGCCAGTACGTGCGGCTTCGTGGGCGGCATTGTAAAGGTAGGGGAAAAGCTGGTTGCGCAGCCGGGTATATTTCTGGAAGATATGTAGCGTCTCGGCGTCGAAGTCCCACGGACCAAGATTCGAGGTCATATGAACCTGCATGAACGGGCTGAATGCGCCGACCTGCGTCCATCGGATAAACACCTCTTTGCTCGGCGTACCTGCATACCCGGCGATGTCGGACCCCCAGAGCGCGATGCCCGACATCGCGGCATTTTGCCCGGCCAGAATCACGGAAGGCAATCCATCGCCAAAAGAAAAGTCGCCCCGGTTGTCGCCTGCCCACGCGAAGGGAAAACGTTGCGTGCCCGTGTAGCCGGTGCGCGTAATCAGCACGCCGTTGCCATCGAGGTGCTCATCCACGTAGGCTTGCATAACGCTGTCGTAGAGCACACCGTAGCGGTTTTTCATCTTCCAGGCGGGCGTGCCGTCGTGAAAGACGGCATCCGGCACGAAGTTGCCCTCTCCGTCATCGACTTTGAAAGCCCGTACACCGGTTTTCTTCGTCTTTGCCAACTGCGTCATCCACCAGTCTATTGCCGCCGGATCGGTGAAATCGACGAGGCCGCCACGCCCTTTCCACCAGTCGCTTTCGGCTACGTTGCCATCACTGTCTTCAACCAGATGCCCCGCCTGCGTCGCCTCCACAAAGTTGCTCGACGAATCGGTGACGCCCACCATGTCGATGACGTTGCGGCTGTTGATGAACGGCGTGAGCCAGAAGCACAGGTAAAAGCCCATTTCCTGGATCCGTGCAAACATGGCTTCGGCATCGGGAAACTGCTGGGTGTTGACCTCGAAGTTGTTGTAGCCCGTCTCCCACGGACTGTCGATGACGAGCACGGAGGCGGGGATCTCGTAGCGGCGCAGCTTGTCGAGGTCTACCATCACCGAGTCCTGGTTGTGGTGCACATCGCGGCTTTTCCAGAGACCAAAGGCCCACGGCGGCGGCAC
>DATGCC010000283.1:0-16821 GCA_035312345.1 Rhodothermales bacterium | reverse complement strand
GCGTCCAACTCAGCGAGGATGCCTGCCATGCGTTCAGCGATGGGCACAGTGAAGGCTCCCACGAGTTGCCGCCGCACGCCTGCCGGGTTACACAACGGGCCAAGGATATTGAAAAACGTTCGTACAGCGAGCGCTTTGCGTACAGGCATCACAAATCGCATGGCTGGATGGAAAAACGGCGCGAAGATGAAGGCGATGCCCGCCTGATCGAGGCAGCGCTCCACGCCCTCTTTCTTCAGTTCGATATTAACGCCGAGCGCATCCAGCACATCTGCCGAACCACATTTGGAAGAGACAGACCGGTTGCCATGCTTGGCGACCGTCACGCCCGCGCCTGCACACACAAAGGCCGCTGCTGTCGAGATGTTGAACGTGCCGCTGCTGTCGCCGCCTGTGCCGCAGAGGTCGATGGCATCCGGGTCATCGCACTCCACGGGGACCGCGTATTCGCGCATCACTTTGGTGAAACCGACGAGTTCAGGCAGCGTCTCGCCCCGCGACCGTAGACCCATCAGCAACCCTGCGACTTCCTCGGGTGCGGCGGCTCCTTGCATCATCAGATGCATAGCCTCCTCGGCTTGCGGCTGTGTCAGCGTTTCGCCATCGGCCAGGATGTGTAAAAATCGTTTCATACCATCGCTTGCGAGGAGGGGAGTGGTTGAGCACGAAGGGTGAGGCCAGGAATCGAGCGAAGCCAGTTGGCAATGATCTTGGGGCCTTCGGTGGTGAGCACGCTTTCTGGATGAAACTGGATGCCCTCAATGGGGTGCGTCCGGTGTCGCAGGCCCATGATCACGCCGTCGGGTGTCTCTGCGGAAACCTCCAGTACCTCCGGTAGCGAGGCGCGTTTGACCGCCAGCGAGTGGTAGCGCGTCGCCGTGAAATCCTGCTCCACCCCGTCAAAAATAGACGCGCCATCGTGCTGGATGGTGCTTGTCTTGCCATGCATCAGCGTCGGCGCGTGAATCACCTCGCCGCCAAACACCTCACCGATGGCCTGATGGCCGAGGCAGACGCCCAGGATCGGCGTTGTCGCACCGAATTCGCGGATGATGGCCTCGCTGATGCCGGCATCGTGGGGACGACCTGGACCGGGCGAGATCAAGATGCCCGCAGGTGCCAGTTCGCGTACCTCGTCCAGTGTCAGTGCGTCGTTGCGCACCACGCGCAGGTCATCCGTATGCCGCCCCACGAGGTGCACAAGGTTGTACGTAAACGAGTCGTAGTTGTCGATGACGAGGATCATGTGAGGATGGGCGTATGGGAGGTTGAAGGTGTGGGAGGGGCTGTCTTCAAAGTTTATATGGGACTTCTTCCTCTTTGATGAGAGAGGAGGGAGCACACCAGGAAGTAGGCTTAGCCATCATCTTGACGAGGCCGCCGATGATGGTCTCATAACGTTGATTCAAAGATTGGTACTGTTCAGAAGAGATAAGGCCAGCATCTACTGTGAAATCCAGCCATACCTGGGTTTCTGCCGCATCAGCATCGGCATCACTCAATTTGCTTACGAAGTGGCGCTCATACCGTCGTTTGCGCCATGCCTCTGCTATGTTGGCACAGACGGAGCGCGAGGCTCGGCGAATCTGGTCCGTTAATGCATAACGCTCTTCTTTAGGCCAAGACTTCGATAGTGCATAGATTTCCTGCGCGGCCTTAAATGCCTGCTGGTAAACTCGCAACTCCCGAAAATGTCTGACCATTTCGCTACCTCTCATCCGTTATTCTTGACACTCCCATCTCCCATACCCTCTCAATACGTCGTCAGCAAGCCTACGGCGTCGCGTACCTTCTCCATGTACTGCTCGGCCTGAGCACGGGCTTTCTGACCACCCTCGCGGAGGATATCGCGGACGTAGTCGGGGCGCTGTTCGAGATTGTGGCGGCGCTCACGGGCTTCACCGAAGTAGTCGGTGATCATGCCGAGGAGTTCCTTCTTTGCGTGTCCGTAGCCATAGCCGCCTGCCCGGTACGCGGCGGCAATTTCCTCGCGCTTGGCTTCATCGGCGAAGAGTTTGATCAGCGCGAAGACGTTGTCTGCGTCAGGATCTTTGGGCGCTTCGAGGGGCGTCGAGTCAGTGACGATGCTCATCACCTGTTTCTTGAGCACCTTGCCTTCATCAAACAGCCCGATGGTGTTGCCATAGCTCTTCGACATTTTCTGTCCATCCACACCGGGCACCACGGCCACATCATCCAGAATATGCGGCTCAGGGACAGGCAGAATGGGGTCGTCCGGGCAAAATGTGTTGTTGAACTTTTGCGCCACATCGCGGGTGATCTCGATGTTTTGCTTCTGGTCGGCTCCGACGGGCACGAGCGTTCCGCCATAGACCAGAATATCCGCTGCCTGCAAGATGGGATAGTTGAAGAGCCCGGCATTCGGTGTATGCCCGAAGGCCACTTTATCCTTGTAAGCGACGCCTTTTTCCAACTGCGACACGGGGGTCAACGTGTAGAAAATCCACGCCAGTTCCGTCACCTCGGGTACATCGCTCTGGACGAACAGGCTGGCCTTCTTGGGATCGAAGCCGAGTGCGAGGTAGGTCGTCGCCACGTCCAGCGTGTAGCGCATCAGCGCCTCGCTGTCGTGGAGGGTTGTCAGGGCGTGGTAGTTGACAATGAAGAAGTACGACTCGTATTGCTCGTGCAGCGCAATGTGCTGGCGGATGGCTCCGAAATAATTGCCCAGGTGCAACTGCCCCGACGGCTGGATGCCGGATACGATGATGGGCGTGTGCTCCTGAGAGGATTCAGCAGTGGACATAAATCGATAGGGAATGGGTCGCGTTGTCAGGAATCAATTATTGGCCTTCAGTCATTGGGTTTCTGAAAACTGATAACTGACAACTTAAACTAAGCGGCAGAAATCTTTCGGTGGCGTCGGTTCGTGTGATTCTTTAAGAGGCTGAACCGTTGGCGGCTGTTGTTTTCGACGACGCCCAGGATGGCTTTCGAGCGCATCTGGTGGTCGGGTGTTAACTCGTCGGAAATCATTTCCAGGAATGCTTCTTCCTGGTCACGCAAGGCGAAGAGGATGTCGTCGTCACCGTCGCCGAGGTGGAAGGCATCGGGTTCGAGGTCCACGCCATTGTAAGCCTGGCCTCCTGCGCTGAGGACGGTTTCCATCAGCTTGCCCACATCCATGCGGGCAGTGCGCTGCTGGGCCGCCAGTTCGTCAGCGATGGTCCGGTCGCTGAGGCGAGCGATAGCGTCGTTGTAGGCATGGTTCAGCATCATGTGCTGCTTGATGATCGGGTTCAGCCGCGCCACGGTTTCTGCCCGCGACATCGAGACGCCGATCCCGCCTTTCTGGAAAATGAGGTCTTTAAGGGACATGGTTGTCGGTTTCTGGTTGTTGGTTTCTAGTTTCTGGTTGATGGTGATGGTTTTCTTGGTGCAAGATAATCAGCAGCCGTCAACCAGTAACCCTTTACAGCAAACCTTCTGCGGCGACGAGCATGGCTTGCTTGAGGGCACGGGCTTTGTTTTCGGTTTCTTCGAACTCCCTGGCCGGGTCGCTGTCAGCGACGATGCCGGCTCCGGCCTGGATGTAGATGGTATTGCCCTGCACTACCATCGTCCGTATCGCAATGCAGGTGTCGAGGTTTCCTGAAAAATCGACGTAGCCGACGGCTCCCGAATAGATCCCGCGCCGTGTTGGTTCCAGCGTATCGATGATCTCCATGGCTCGGACCTTGGGCGCACCGCTGACGGTGCCTGCCGGAAAGCACGCCGCCAGCACATCCATTGCTCCACGCTGCTGGTCCAGTTGGCCGGAAACGGACGAGACGATGTGCATGACGTGCGAGTACCGCTCTATGTAAGCGTAGCGGTCTACCTGCACGCTGTTGAAGCGGCATACGCGGCCCAGGTCATTGCGGCCCAGATCGACCAACATGAGGTGCTCGGCGCGTTCTTTCGGGTCGTCCAGCAATTCCTCGGCAAGGGCGTCGTCGGCCTCTGGTGTAGCACCACGGGGACGGGTTCCGGCGATAGGCAGCAACTCCACACGGCCCTGCTCGGCCCGCACCAGCACCTCCGGCGACGAGCCAATCAAGCTGACATCCTCAAAATCGAGGTAGAAAAGATAGGGTGACGGATTCACCTGTCGCAGGGCGCGGTAAAGATTGAAGCGGTCCCCCGTAAAGCGCGTCGCAAAGCGTTGGGAAAGCACGACCTGGAAGATGTCGCCTTCGTAGATGTATTCCCTGGCGCGATCCACGGCGGCCTCGAAATCCGCACGAGCGAAGTTAGCCGTTGTTTCGCCGTCTATCACGACAGGTTCTGGGCTAAAAACGCGGGCATGACTCAACGTGGTTTCTAATGCGCTGATGCGGGCGCAGGCGTCATGGTAGGCGGTCTGGTCCTCAGTCTCTGGCTCGAAAAAGGCGCTTGCCATGAGGACGAGTTGGTGCTTGACATGGTCAAATGCCACGACCGTATCGTAGAAACACCATATGGCGTCGGGAAGATGAAGGTCGTTCTCGGTGGCGTCGGGCAGGTGTTCCAGCAAGCGGACAGCGTCGTAGCCCAGGAAGCCCACGGCACCGCTTGTCAGGCGAGGCAGGCCCGGCACATCGATCTGCTCGTAGCGGTCCAACATTTGTTGGAGGACATCGAAGATGTGGGAAGAGGGAGGCGGGAAAGGGGAAGAGGGATGATGTTGCGTGGTCTCAATGTTGACGACAGCGCCGTTGGCCTTGACGACGCAGTACGGATTTTTGCCAAGGAAGGAGTAACGGGCCAGCTTCTCACCGCCTTCAACACTTTCGAGCAGAAAGCTGTAGCGGCTGTCTTCGCGGAGGGTAAGGAAGGCAGAAACCGGCGTTAGCAGGTCGGCGCTGAGGCGTTTGTAGACGGGAATCACAAAGCGATCCACGCCCGCGCTGCGCTGGGTTGCGGCAAGGGTTTGAAAATCGTTGTAGGTCATCATGAGGCGAATGTGCATAAAAAAAGCCCACTGCGGAAGGGCAGTAGGCCGGTCGTGTCAATCGTATGCGTGGAATGCGCTACGAAACGCGTCTGCATGACGGACCTACTCCCTGCGCGGCGGTGCGCCACCAGGATTCCCAGGTCCAGATATGTGCAGGGTTGTGCGTCATCGTGTTTACAAACTACAGGCTTCGTTTGGATAATGCAAGCAGGGTTAGAAAATGAGGGCAGATTTAGGACGAACGGTTGCCGCTTTTGGGGCGTTGTTGCTTGCCCAGCGTGTCAGGAGCAGGACCAAATTGGGGCGTGTCTTGCGTGGAAACGCCAAGCATCGGATAAGCCAATTCAATGCCGCCGTGTTCGCGGAAAGCGGCAAGGATGCTGATGGTCAGAGCGTGCTCGGTGCCGCGTCGCTTGCGTACCTCGCAGAGGTAGCGGAGCGTCAGCCGTACCCCATTTTCGACGATTTTGACGTAGACGAACGGCGTCAGGATGTTGTAGTACACCAGAAACTCCCGCGACATCTTATGGATCTCGGCGCGGGCCTGCTGCTCAACGATGGCGGCTGATTCCTCAGCAAAAGAAAGGATAATCTCGCGAGCCGCTTCCCAGTCGCTGCGGAAGGTGACCGTGATCGGAAGTTCGTTCCAGATAAAGTGAAAGCCCCGTGTGTAATTGTACACCGGGCCGAGAAAGACGGACCCGTTGGGTACGCTGACGACGCGGCCTGTGCTCTGGTCGGCATCCACCCAACCACCGATCTCCATCAGAATCGTCTGGAGTACCCGAATGTCGATGACATCGCCCTGGACGCCGTTGATCTCGATGCGGTCACCGGTGGAATAAGGGGCGCGAAACGCGATGTAAATCCAGCCGAAGAAGCTGAGTAGCGTCTCGCGCATGGCGATGGCGAGGCCTGCACCTACGACCGTCAGCACCGTCAACAAGTCCTTTGTGCTGTTAAAAAAGACGCCCAGCACCAGAATAGCCGCCAGTAATCCCCCGGTGCGCCCGACCAGCTTGGAGGCCCGGTACAGTCGCTCCGGCTCATCAATGTACCGCGTAATCACCCGACGGATGACGCTCACCAGCACCGTGATGACCACCACAATGGCGATAGCGATCAGCAGTTGCTGAATAATCTCATGTTCCAGCCATTCTTGGAGGGAATCCACAGCGAGCTAGCAAAAGGCAATTGAGAAGAAAAACGGGCCGGAGGCAGCGAGAAGATAGGGAAGAAGGGAGACAGGGGAGAAGTGTAGCAACCGCAGATAGCAAACAAGGTTCGTCTATTGGAGCCATGTGTGGTGGTTGTAACACAAAAAGGCTGGATGCATGTCCCTGTGGGTGCATCCAGCCTTTTTTAGTACAATCCATCCTCAACGCTGCAAGAGCGCTAAGGGGTGGGCTCGGCCTTGCTAGAAAGCGTAGACTTTGCGCTGGAGGCGTTGCCCGGTATGCCGCTCGATATTGCGGAGGTACGATTTCTCATCGTTCGAGACAAACGTAATGGCATCGCCACTCGATTGGGCCCGTCCTGTCCGTCCGATACGGTGGATGTAGTCCTCGGCCTGGTTGGGCGTGTCGTAGTTGATCACATGCGAGATCGTGTCCACATCAATGCCACGGGCGGCGATGTCGGTAGCGACTAGGATCTGAAACTTGCCTCGTTTGAACCCGTCGAGCGCACGCTGGCGCTGGTTTTGCGACTTGTTCGAGTGCAGGGCTGTTGCTGTAAAGCCCTTTTTGGAGAGACTTTTAGTGATTCGGTCGGCCCGACGCTTGGTGCGCGAGAAGACAAGGACGTTGTCGATGGGTTCGTTTTGCAGCACATGGAGCAGAAGGTCCATCTTCTGGTGGGCGTCCACGGCGCAGGCGTGCTGCACGACGGTCTCAGCCGGGTTGCGTCGCTCGCCGACCTCAATGAACTCGGTGTTGCGATGCATAATGCTACTGGCGAAGGACCGCACCTCGCGCGACATCGTAGCGGAGAAAAGCAACGTCTGTCGCTTTTTCGGAGCCGCTGCCACGATCTTGCGGATATCGTTGATAAAGCCCATATCGAGCATGCGGTCTGCTTCATCCAGGATGAGCACCTCGATGCTAGAAAGGTCAATGTTGCCTCGGTTCATGTGGTCGAGCAGGCGTCCGGGCGTAGCGACGATAATATCCACGCCGCGCCGGAGCGCTTTGATCTGGGGCCCCATACCGACGCCGCCAAAGATGGCATGACTGCGGAGGCGGGTGAATTTTCCATACGAACGAACGGCCGTTTCTACCTGTAGTGCTAACTCGCGCGTCGGCGTAACCACGAGGGCACGCACGGAGCGGTTGTTTCGGGAGGGGGCCTGCTGCGACAAGCGGTGGAGCAGAGGAAGGACGAACGCGGCGGTTTTGCCCGTGCCGGTTTGTGCGCAACCGATCAGGTCACGGCCTGCACTGGCAACCGGGATGGCGATGGTCTGGATAGGGGTGGGGCTGGAATAGCCGGCAGCAAGGACACCTTGCAGGATTTCCTCGGATAGACCGAGGGTGTTGAAAGTCTTCATAAAGGAGATACGTAAATAAGGATCGTGCGAGCAGGTCGGCCACATGCCGACGGTTCGCGAGAGATGTGCTAACGGGATCTGCTAAACGGGCGCGGTAGGGGCACGGCCTGCGACTTTATGCGCAAGCACGGCCAGAAGCACCGATCAAAAGCAATCTCGGAAAGAGAGGAGTTGAAGGGCAGCGTCGATAAAAAACACAATACTGCTTGCCCTGGCAAAGCCGGAAGCGGGTTTAAAGGATCCGCAACCGAGACAATAAGAACCGGGAACGGTGAAGAGAAGAGGCTACAATGCCTCGCCTGCTGCTTTGTTGCCTTCCGGATACGCTATTGCGTGAATAGCGAGAGAAGAGATCGTCAGGGGTTATTCCGTTTTGCTTAACGAGCCTGTGCTCGAAGCCGATGCTATGTTTACCTATGGTCCTGGTGCTGATGTCATCCGATTACCGTGAACCCATGCGAATCAGTAAACCCCGATTTGTTCTTTTGCTCCCTTTGCTGCTGACAACCAGCTTTCTGCTTGTGAGTTGCGACATGTCGGAAGATGTACCGCTCACCATTCAGCCGCTTGCCGCAGGCAATACCTGGACGTATGTGGATTCGGTTTTTAGTGGCGATGCCGTGTCCGTGAGTCCCCTGACCATCTCGATACCTGGAAGAACGACCGTGGCGAACCACCGTGGGGAGGTCTACCGCTGGGTCGTCAGCGCCGATGGGCAGGTGCGTGAGACGAACCTCATTGGTCGGGAGGAGGAGAACCTTTTCCACTATGCTACCATCGTGCAGGATGACACCCTGCTTGCCAGAAAACGGTGGGCTGCGTATCCTGTTCGTGTCGGCGATACCTTTCAGGAGCCGCGCTATAGCTATGACGCCCAGACGGGCACCTTCACAGAAACAGCCGTTTGGACGTGGACCTGCATCAGCACCACCGCGCCATTTAATGCTGGCAACCAACCCCTGACCGCTGTCGTCTACCGAACAAACCCGAATGCGACGACGGAGCACGAACTAATCTACGCGCCTGGGATCGGCTACGTAGGCTGGACGACGCGGGTGGATGGAGTGGTGGTGTTTAAAGAACGCCTGACTTCGTATACTTTGCAATGATTGGCACATTGCAGTGATCGGCACGGCGTGTCAGCAAAGAGAGGAACGATGATGAAGAAATCAGCAGCACTTCATTGGCTGGGCACCCTCATGCTGGGCATCACCCTGCTCGGCTGCCAATCGACGCGGCAGAGTGCTGCGGAACGAGATGTACTCTTCCAGTATGCCACCTTGAGCGGGCTTATGGCAGGCGGTTTCGATGGTGAGATGACCTACGCCGAGCTAAAGCAACATGGCGATTTTGGCGTCGGCACCTTCATTGGCGTCGATGGCGAGATGATCCAGGTGGATCATCAGGTCTATCAGGTGAAGGCAGATGGCAAAGCTTATCCGGTGGCAGGAGAAACGAAAACCCCCTTTGCCGTGGTGACCTACTTCGAGCCGGATCACACCCTGGCACTGGATCAGGTGATGGATTGCGAGGCATTAAAAACAGAAATAGACCATCGGTTGCCCACCGAGGATTTGCCGTATGCCATCAAGGTAGAAGGGACGTTTGCGTATATGAAAACGCGGAGTGTACCGCCGCAGAAGAAACCGTACCCGCCTCTTGCTGAGGTGCTGAAGACGCAGCCGACCTTTGAATTTCAGGAGGTGGAAGGTACCATGGTCGGATTTCGGCTACCCGCATACATGGATGGTGCGAATGCGCCCGGATATCACTTCCATTTTATTACAGCAGAACGGGATGCAGGGGGGCATGTGCTGGCATGCCAGGCCCAGGATGTGCAGGTAGCGATTGATTACACGGACAAATGGTACACCGTTTTACCAACTGATACGTTGTAGAAGGGCTACGGGATGGCAGCGGATATCCACATTTGGAGATACCAGCCCGGCGAAGAACATGCAATATGGACCCTCTATTTCGATACGACGCATCAGGTCGTTGCCCGAGATTATACTGCCGAGCAGGTTGACAGGTGGGCACCAGAAAACGATGATTTGAAGGCCTGGAAGCAGAAACTTGCACGGACAAAGCCCCTGGTTGCCATCATAGAGGATCAGATTGTCGGCTTTGCTGAACTGGAAGACGATGGGCACATCGATACCTTTTATGGTCACTATCGCTGGCAGCGCCAGGGAGTGGGCACAGCCCTCCTTGAAGCCGTGGAAGCCGAAGCAAAACGGGCAGGTATTGAGGTTCTTTTTGCTGAAGTGAGCACGACGGCAGTAGCCTTCTTTCTGGCAAAAGGTTTTGAAGTCACCGAAGAGCGAGCCAGCCGGGTGTGTGGCACCCCGGCAAAGCAGTACATGATGCGGAAGCAACTTGGCGCATGAAAGGGCCATGCGTCCGGCTTGCTCCATCGTATGCGTTTGTGTAGCTTCCAGGCATGTTGTTGCAGTCAGGCAGCACCTGCAAATCTTAGCCAACACGACAGGGGAAGGCAATGAAGCGCGTTATATTTGTCATCTTGGGCACGGTACTTTTTCTCGGAGTCTACGTCACGACTGCAACACAGCACGAGACAGTAGGGGGTGCCGCCGATGTCATTGACGAGGTCGCTGTAGCCCGTATCGATTCGACGCTTGGGCAATTTGTGGAGTCGGGTACGCTGGCCGGGGTGTCGGCGCTGATTTATGAGCAAGGCGAAGAGGTCTATTTCAACACCTTCGGCATGGCGGATCGTGAAGCCGGCACTCCGATGGCCCGCAATACGATTGCGCAGATTTTTTCCATGACCAAGCCCATCACGGGCGTCGCGCTGATGAGGCTCTACGAAGAAGGGACCTTCCAACTCGACGACCCGGTGGCGAAGTATGCACCAGAGTTTGCAGATATGCAGGTTTATGTCGGTGAAGATTCATCCGGTGCGCCCATACTGGAGCCACCCCACCGCGAGATGACCATCCGCGACCTTACCCGTCACACGGCAGGATTCGCTACAGGAGGTAACCTTCCCGGAGTTGGACCATTGCTCGCTGCTGCCGACCCTATGAACCGCGAGCACACCCTGACACAAATGGCCGAACGCCTCGGCAGTGTACCGCTGTGGTTTCATCCCGGCGAGCGTTGGGCGTATGGGCCCTCCGTGGATGTGCAGGCTTTTCTCGTCGAGCGGATTTCGGGCCAGCCGTTCGATCAATATGTCCAGGAATACATCTTCGATCCGCTAGGGATGACGCAGACCCGCTATTTCGTGCCCGAGAGCGACCGTAACCGGATGGCCGCACTGTATAGCAGGAGCGATGAAGGCGTCCTCACGCGGGTACCTGATGAGCAGGCTTTTTCCTTCAACACCAATCACTGGTCGCTTACACCCGGCGGCTTTGGCTTTACGTCAACTCTCGACGATTACATGCGCTTTGCGCAGATGCTGGTGAATGAAGGTGAATACGAGGGCGTGCGCATTCTACAACCCGAGACGGTGCGCCTGATGGCAACCAACCATCTGCCCGACAGCGTGACGGAGCGCTCCTGGCTACCAAGCAAAGGTCAGGTCGGGTTCGGCATTGACTTCGCGGTACGGGTCCGACCACCCGCGTCCGCGGAGGAGAATCATGGCGTCGTCGGCGAGTTTTTCTGGGATGGCGCGGCCAGCACCTTGTTCTGGGTAGATTCCGCGAACGACCTCACCGCCGTACTCTTCGTGCAGTTGTTTCCGTTCGACCAGGTGGGGTTGCACAAGCAGTTCCGCGACGCCGTTTATGGGAAGGTTGCGCTGGATGTGGTAGAATAGGTTTGCGCACATTGGTTAGTGATCCTTGTAAGATACCTCCTCATAGGTCGGGTCGATCTCGAAAGCAGAGGAAGAGATTGTGGACGTACTGAAGTCGCCGTAATCCATGGTGGTCTTTACGAGGGTGCGCTGCGATGAGGCCTCGTTGCTGGCTCCTTCTGCCAGATCGGTGGCCTTTTGGGCGAGCCGACTGGCGAAACCGCCGAGGCCGCCTTTCTTTTTCTCTTCCTTGGGCTCTTCTGCTTTTTCTTCAGCGAAGACCATCTCAGGATCATAGGTCATGTCCTTCGGGACCGTAACGATGTAGGTGGTGCTACGGACTGTCATGCCTTCAAGACCCGCGGCTTCCTGTTGCGCACGCTCCATGCTTGCTTTCAGACGCGGGTCGTTGCCGATAATGGTGGAGAGGGCGTTGGTCAGGCCCTCGTCGCCGCTGTTCTGGAAGAGCGCCTCGCCCATCTTTTCGGCATAGCGCTGCTCGAAGTCTTGCACCTCCTGATAGCCCGGCACCTCCGTGCTCATCCACGTCTCCATGGCGAGCACGAATTGTCCTTCCATCGCCTGCGCATCGCTGCCTTCTGCTGCTTCCACATCGCCGAAGAGGGTCAGGATCACGCGCTCGGCGTTGTAGCCATTGATCGTTTCCCACACACCGGTGCGGTCGAGCGAGAAGTCCATTTTGACGTGGGCATCTGGCTCATCGTTTTCCTCCGAGGCTCCTTCTGACGAAGCGCCGGTGTGGCCCTGTTGCATCATGGCGCGGAGGTCGTCGAAGGTCATCACCGTAAAGGTTTTCTCGCGGTCATTGATGTTGGTGATGGTTTCGGCGTCGAGGTTGACGATGGTGCGCGTATGCTCTGATTTTGTGAGCATCAAGTTGCCTTGCACCATGACGTCACTCATCATCTCATCGGGCGCGGCTTTAGCGAGAATCTTGCCGATCATACCACTCACGTTGAACGTTGTGGTCGTCCGATACGAGACATCGGGGAGCGTAGCCGCGAAACAGAGGGAGCAGGCCAGTAACAGGCTGAGTAGCTTCGCGCTTCGGGTAGAAAACAGGGACATGAGGATCCTCCACTGATCAGAACATTGTAAAAGGGTTCGTTATAAGATGCGCAAGAAGGAGCTTCAACCGGCCAGCAGTAGACCATTTTTTGATCAAGGAAGAGGGGGAGGTTGAAAAGCAGAGCACGGACTAGCGGAGGCCTCTTGATTCTCCTGCCAAACTTTAATAGCTTCACTTAACCGGTAAAGCAGCAAGGTGTACTAGGATGGCCCTGGCCCTGAAAGTTCATGCAACAGACAATGTGCTCGTCGCTTTGCGCGACCTGCCTGTCGGTGCCGAGGTTCATGTCAACGGCGACTCTTTGGTGCTGCCCCAGCGCGTGCGGGCCAAGCACAAGATTGCCACCCACGCGCTCGCTCCCGGTGACCCGATTACCATGTACGGCGTGCTCGTGGGCAAAGCCGCTGAATCCATTGACCGGGGTGCCCCACTCACCACGAAGAACGTCACCCATGCCGCCGAAGCGTTTGGACTACGGCGCGGCGCTTATGATTGGTCAGCTCCCGATGTGACGCGTTGGCAAGGCCGCACGTTTATGGGCTATCATCGGGCCGATGGGCAGGTGGGCACTGCCAACCACTGGCTCGTGCTCCCGCTGGTCTTCTGCGAAAACCGCAACGTGGAGGCGCTCAAAGAGGCATTTGAGAAAGAACTTGGCTATGCACGCCCTGGCCTCTACCAGCGGCAGGTGGCCGAACTCGTGAGCCGTTATCAGCAGGGAGCATCCGCCGAGGAATTGCTGCGTCTGCATCTTCCAAAGGAGAAACCGTCAGCCTCAGGACATCGCGTTTTCCCCCATGTGGAGGGCATCCGGTTTCTAACGCATGAGGGGGGGTGTGGCGGTACACGCCAGGACGCCCGTACGCTCTGCGGCCTGCTGGCAGGCTATATCCATCACCCCAATGTGGCAGGCGCGACGGTGTTGAGCCTCGGTTGCCAGAATGCCCAGGTTGCCATCTTGCAGGAGGAGATCCAATGCCGCAATCCGAATTTTGACAAGCCCCTGCTGGTCTTTGAGCAACAACAACATGCCTCGGAATACGAAATGCTCTCGGACGCCATCCGGCAGACGTTTGTTGGGCTCACGGAGGCCAACCAGTTGGAACGCAAGCCTGCACCGTTGAGCAATCTCACCATCGGCGTTGAGTGTGGCGGGTCGGATGGCTTTTCGGGTATTTCGGCCAATCCGGCTATCGGTCATGTGGCCGATCTGGTAGTGGCGCTCGGTGGTAGCGTGATCCTTTCGGAATTCCCTGAGTTGTGCGGCGTGGAGCAGGAGTTGATAGATCGTTGTGTTTATGACGAGGTGGCGAAGCGCTTTCAGGACCTCATGCGCGCTTATGCGGCACGGGCCGAAGCGGTCGGTTCTGGCTTCGACATGAACCCCTCGCCGGGCAACATCAAGGATGGTTTGATTACGGATGCTATGAAGTCGGCGGGGGCAGCGAAGAAAGGGGGGACCTCGCCGGTCGTAGCTGTGCTGGATTATCCAGAGTATGCGACCGCGCCGGGGCTGAACCTACTCTGCACACCCGGCAACGATGTGGAGTCGACGACGGGGATGGCAGGGTCGGGAGCCAACGTCATGCTATTCTCGACAGGGCTGGGCACGCCGACGGGCAATCCGGTGGCACCGGTTGTGAAGGTGTCCTCCAACACCGATCTTGCCACACGCCTGCCGGACCTGATCGATTTCGACGCGGGGCCGATCATCACTGGGGAGCAAACGATTGCCGAGGCCGGCGAAGAACTGCTCGAACTGGTTATTCAGGTTGCCAGTGGCGAGATTGTGCCCCGTGCGGTGCAGCTCGGACAACACGATTTCATCCCCTGGAAACGCGGTGTTTCGCTCTAAGAAACCGTTTGATATGTACTATGCATTGCAACCCGCCCCGCCTCGCTATGCTCGGCACCCTCCCAGGAGGGGACTTTTTGACGCAGGTTTTTCGAAATCCCCTCCTCGGAGGGGTGGACCGTTGCCCAGTAACAGGACAGGGTGGGTCGCTGAACGGGTAACAAACAGTTTCTAATCGTCCTGGCTTTTCATACGCTACCAGATTGCCATGTCCCAAATCGACAAGTCGTGCTTTCTTTTTGGTCTTACGCTCGTGTTACTGGTAGCCGGGTGTGGGGCGGAGCGGAATGTCAAAGTCATCAAACTCGGGCACAGCCTTGATCCCTCGCATTCGGTCCACCAGGCGATGGAGTTTATGGCCGAGCGGCTGGCGGAGACATCGGGCGGAACGATGCGGCTCGATATTTATCCCAGCCAGCAACTCGGCACTGAGCGTGAGGCCATTGAACTGCTCCAGATCGGCTCGCTCGGGATGACAAAGGTGTCGTCCAGCGCGCTCGAAGGATTTGCCCCGGCCTATCAGGTCTTCGGATTGCCGTACCTGTTCCGGGATGATACGCATCGGTTTTCTGTGCTTAAGGCGGAGGTCGGGCAAGAAATCCTGCGCAGCGCCGAGCCCTTCAACCTCCGCGGGCTCGCCTATTACGATGCCGGGAGCCGCAGTTTCTATACCAAAGAACGTCCTGTTAACACGCCCACTGACCTGGAAGGGCTCAAGATTCGGACGCAGGAGAGTCTCGTTGCCATCCGCATGGTGCGTGCGCTCGGCGGCTCGGCCACGCCCATTTCGTGGGGAGAATTGTACTCGGCACTTCAGCAAGGTATTGTGGAGGGGGCAGAGAACAACCCACCGTCGTTTTACCTGTCGCGCCACTACGAAGTGTGCAAGTACTACTCGCTGGATGAGCACACCGCGGTGCCGGATGTGCTGCTTATTAGCACCGTTGTATGGAATGATCTGACACCGCAACAGCAGACCTGGCTCCAGGAAGCGGCTGTGGCCTCCGCCGAACATCAGAAAGGGCTGTGGGCCGAAGCCGAGCAGGAAGCGCTGGCCGCTGTGGAACAAGCCGGGGTCGAGATCATCCGGCCCGATAAGTCGCTTTTCGTGGAACAGGTGCAGCCCCTGTACGAGTCGTTCCGCAGCAATCCACAAGTGTATGACCTCATCCAGCGCGTCCGGGCAGTGGAATGAAGAAGTCGTTAGCTATCAGCCGTTAGCTGTCGGCTCGTTTTCTTTTGGTCTGACGCTTCTTGAACTAGATATATGTCTCGACCCGATATGCAAAGATTTCGACGTACCATCGACAAAGTGCTGGCCTGGTTTCTCATTGGGTTGATGGGGATCGCGGTGCTGAACGTGTTGTGGCAGGTCTTTACGCGATGGGTATTGCAGGATCCGAGTTCCTACACAGAAGAACTGGCGCGGTACCTGCTCATCTGGATCGGCCTGCTGGGGGCGGCCTACGCAGCCGGGCAAAAGCTGCACCTCGCCATCGACATCGTGCCTACCAAGCTCACAGGCCGAGCGCGGGACCGGCTGGAGATCGCCATCGAAGTCTGTGTCTTCCTCTTTGCGCTGGGGGTGATGGTGATAGGAGGGATGCGGCTGGTGCTGCTCACCCTGCGATTCGATCAGGTTTCGGCAGCGCTTGGCGTGCCGCTGGGCTTTGTCTATCTGGTCATCCCCCTGAGTGGCGTGCTCATCATGGTTTACGCTGTCATTGAAATTATTGCACGTGGACAAGCCTCCGGCGGGGACGCACCGGCCCCCCAAGCAGGTGACCGCACGCCTTCATTGCCCATTGACTAAGAAAGGGGGAAAGGGAGAGTGGGAGAAAGGGAGAGGAAAACCGATGTTGCCTTTTCTATCCGCCATCTTCCATCCCCGAAATGCGATGAGGCGAAGTAACTACGTCGAATAAATCACCAACCATAAACCCAAACCCCGCCCCCTCTCACCTTTTCCCCTTTCACCCTTTCCTAAAATGGCCGTACTCGAAATACTGGTTCTCATCCTCACGTTTCTCATCCTGATGATGATGGGCGTGCCGATTGCGTTTAGCATCGGGATCTCGACGGTGTGTACGCTGCTCGTCAGTATGGCACCGATGCCAGCGACCACCACGGTGGCGCAGCGCATGGCGACGGGCCTCGACAGCTTCGCGCTACTGGCGATTCCTTTCTTCATACTCGCCGGGCAACTGATGAATAGGGGCGGCATTGCTCGAAGGCTCATTGATTTTGCCAAAAGCCTCGTGGGCACGTTGCCGGGCGGGCTGGCGCACGTCAACATTCTCGCCGCTATGCTGTTTGGGGCCATTTCCGGGTCGGCGGCGGCAGCCGCTTCAGCGGTGGGTGGAGTGATGACGCCGCGCATGGACGAGGAAGGTTATGACCGAGGGTATGGTGCCGCTGTGAACATCACTGCTGCGACGACGGGACTGGTGATTCCGCCATCGAACATTCTCATCGTGTATTCGCTGGCCTCGGGCGGCGTGTCGATTGCCGCCTTGTTTCTCGCAGGATATTTGCCGGGCATTCTGGTTGGTCTGTCGCTGATGGTCGTGGCGGGGGTGATTGCGCTACGGCGGGGTTATCCACGTGCCGAGCGGGTGCGAAT
>DATGCC010000282.1:0-5151 GCA_035312345.1 Rhodothermales bacterium | reverse complement strand
TAACATCCTTGCCTTGTAGGGACACGGCGCGCCGTGTCCCTACGTTGATTGTGCTCAGAGGTAGCCTCAATCAATTGGCTGCCAGTCGCGCATCTTGTCCTGCACGAAGCGGACAACGTTGTCTTTGTCGATGCGGACCTGCTCCAGCGTGTCACGATCGCGTACGGTGACAGTGCCATCCTCCAGCGTATCGCCATCCACAGTGATGCAGTAGGGCGTCCCGGCTTCGTCCATGCGGCGGTACCGTTTACCAATGCTCCCTTTCTCGTCGTAGAAAGCGTTGACGGACTGGCGCAGGTCGGCTTCGATGGCGTGCGCCACGTCCGGCATGCCTTCCTTCTTGACGAGCGGGAAGACAGCGGCTTTGATCGGCGCAATCTTCGGGTGGAATTTCATCACCACGCGCTGGTCGCCGTCGATGTCTTCCTCGCGGTAGGCTTCGCTGAGCAGCATCAGGATGGTGCGGTCGAGGCCGACGGAGGTTTCGACGACGTAGGGGATGTAGCGCTCCTGCGTCTGCGGATCGAAGTACTCCATCTTCTTGCCGGAGAACTCCTGGTGACGGCTCAGGTCATAGTCGGTGCGGCTGTGGATGCCCTCTACTTCTTGCCAGCCGATGGGGTATTCGTACTGAATGTCGAAGGCAGCGTCGGCGTAGTGGGCCAGCTTCTCGTGCTCGTGCCAGCGCAGCTTGCTCGGGCGAATGCCGTTGCCCAGGTGCCACTGCATGCGTTTCTCGCGCCATGCCTCAAAGGCTTCCATCTGTGTGCCGGGCTTGACGAAGTACTGCATCTCCATCTGCTCAAACTCGCGCATGCGGAAGATGAACTGGCGGGCGACAATCTCATTGCGAAACGCCTTGCCGATCTGCGCGATGCCGAAGGGCACCTGCTGCCGTCCCGTCTCGCGGACGTTGTGGAAGTTGACAAAGATGCCCTGCGCCGTTTCGGGTCTCAGATAGATACGGTTGTCGGCGTTGTGGATGGGGCCGACGTGCGTTTCGAACATCAGGTTGAAGACGCGCACGTCTGTCCAGTCGAACGCGCCGGAGTCAGGCGAGCGGATCTCCTCGTCCATAATGATGGTGTGGAGCGCCTTCGGCATATCGTCGGCGTTGAGCGCTTCGACGAGGCGGGCATAGACGCGTTCAGCTTCGTCGTCTTTCCCCTTCTTGCGCAGCTTCTCGATGTAGCCTTCGATAAGCTGGTCAGCCCGGTAGCGCATCTTCGACGCCTTGTCGTCAATCAGCGGGTCGTTGAAGGCATCGACGTGGCCGGACGCTTTCCAGACCGTCGGTTCCATCAGAATCGAGGCATCCACGCCTTCGATGTTGTCGTGCTGGTAGACCATGGCCTGCCACCAGCTATTCTGCACGTTGCGCTTGAGTTCGACGCCGAGCGGGCCGTAATCGTAGGCCGCACTCAGCCCACCGTAAATCTCGGACGACTGAAAGATGAATCCGCGTCGCTTGGACAGGGAAACAATTTTATCAAAAAGGTCGCTCATGGCTCTGGATGGTTTCAGGAGTCGGTTTATCCGCTACACAACAACTAACGAAAAAGGCACCTCGCACGACGAGATGCCTGCTGTTTTTTATAAGCTAGGGTTGCGCCTCGGTCAAAACAACGCAATCCCCTTGAAAAGTAGATGATTAAACTTACTTACGACTTGGCCTTCGATAATCTCGGCTCCGCTACAGTGGCCCTACCTATCTTCACACTCGTAAAAAGAGACTCACTATGATGGCGCACTTGCGTACTTGGTTTGTATAGTATGTATACAGTAGTAGCAACGGTGGTGCAATCTGCGTCATTGGGCGTAATATTCATGTCACACAGCCAGTAGTAGTTGGAACTAACCACACTTGGTATACTACTTGCACTCTACGGATGCATTCGTGGTGCATCCCCATTTAAGACTGAGGTGCTGCTATGCTGGCACGCCAACCATTACCCGGCTCCACCAATCGCATGAAATTCAAGCAGCTTGCTACGGCGCTTCAGGACCAATATGGCCCGAACGCGCAGGAGATAAATGTCGATCACTGGATCTTCGAGGTCTTGACCAATGGTCAGCGCTCGCAGGTGGTGCATCTGCTGCTCAAGGAGGTATCGGCCAGTGGCGAAGATGTCTCGCGTATTGTGACGAACAGCCCGATTGGGCCGCTCCCGCCACGCCCTGATCTGGAATCGCTCCTGCGCCGTAATGCTACGCTGGATGTCGGCGCGATCTGCATTGAGGATTTCCGCGATGACGAGAACGACCTCGTGACCTACCTGACGCTCCGCGCCTCTCACCTGATTTCGACAGCCGACTTTGCCGAGGTCTGGGAGATGATCGAAAAGGTGGCCCGCGTAGCCGATGACCTGGAGAAAGAAATCTACGCCCGCGACGTCCACTAGACGTCGCCCACCCTATTGCGCTCACTTACCGCTACCCTCTATGTTTACTTTTCTACAGTTTCGGCTCAAGCACGGCGTCTACCTCAAGAATGAGCACGGCACCAAGAAATTCGCCGAGATGAGCATGGGGCAACTCATCCGCAAGGCCACCAAAAAGTCGGCCTTTTACCGCGAGATGAATGAGAATATGCTGGTGGAAAAAGCCAACCTGCGTATGCGCCGCGACGAGGTGTACGAGCGCCCGACGCTGGATGCAGGCGGCTTCTTCAGCGTGCGGCGCGAACTGTGGGCGAACACCTTTCTGATTGCGGTGATCGTAGCGGCGGCTATCTTCCTGAACGTCATCTCCGTCGAATACTTCATTGACGAGGCGGCCACGTTGAGCAACATCCTGCGCTGGACGGCGGCGGTGCTGGTGGCTATCGTCCTCACGGCCGGCGGCATGATCATCTCTGAACGACTCATCGCATCAATGATGCCCAAGAGTGCTGCCAAAGATAATCAGATCAAACACAACCGCCGGGTGATGCTGATCCTGTGGGGCACGTTGCTCTTCGGCATCGAACTGCTGATTCTGGGGGTGGCAGAAGTGCAGGCCACCGTCCTCACCACCGATGGCGGTAGCACGTTGCTCTACCTCGGTTTCATTATTGCCTCTGGTATGCTGCCTATTATCGCGGGCGCGTTCCGGTGGCACAGCATGCGCTACATAGACCGCTACAAAACGACACGGGTGCTCCGCCAGATCGAAGGCCGCCTTGCCCAGATCGAATCGATTCTGCGCCAGAATGAGGAGTATGAGAGCAACTTCTACAAGATCAAAAGCATCGAATACTGGGACATGGTCAACGACTTCAAGACGTTGAAGGACAACATCAACCAGAAGGCAGGCATCGTCGAGCCGCTCAGCGGACACTTTGCACAGAATTACGACCTATTCCAGGCCGAGGCCAACAAACGCTATACGCAAGACATCCGCGACACCACCTCGCAGTCGATGCGTAAGCTCTCGCTCGTCGAGGGACAGCAGAGCAATGTGGGCAACAAGCTGGGGCAGGCCAAAATGCCTGTCACCGACGCCAAGCCCAAGTCTGTGCCGCGCCCCGTTCCCACCGGCGACAGCAGCGGAGCGGAAGAAGCCGAGTACCTGAGCCTGCAACCCATCCGGTGATTTTCGACTGATTCACCTGTGACCACCTTATCGTAAGACAAAAGCCGCGCCGGTCAATGCCAGCGTGGCTTTTGTTTTGGCACACTGCTCGCCGAGTAGACAAATCGAAAATCCCAAATTGGCAATCGAAAATCCCTACATTAGTCCGCGTTCGGCGAGGGAGGTGTAGCCGGTACCTGCGATGATGAGGTGGTCATGAACGGGCACGCCCATGAGCTTGCCTGCTTCTACAAGTTGACGGGTGATGCGGATGTCCTCGCGGGAGGGTTCGGGGTTACCCGATGGATGATTGTGCAGGCAAATAATCGCAGCGGCGTTGTCGAGGATTGCTTTCTGGAAAACTGCACGCGGTTCCACAATGCTGGCTGCCAGCCCCCCCTCGCTGATGGTGTAATCGCCGATGATAACGTTGGCAGTGTTAAGCAGCACGACCTTGAAGATTTCCTTCTTCAGGTCGCGCATCAACGGCCCATATGCCGCTGCCACATCCTCCGGCGACGACACCTGCACCCGCGTGCCGCCCCGCTGGGCCTCCACACGCCGCCCGATCTCGAACGCCGCCACGAGTTGCACCGCCTTTGCCGGACCAATGCCGACCACCCGCATGAGTTGCTTCAACTCGCGCTTGGACGTGTTGTGCAGCGACTTGTAGGTCCGCAATAGCGCCTGCCCAAGTTGCACCGCGGAGATAGGCCCCTCCTTCGTACGCGTGCCGGTGCCAAAGATCAATGCGATCAATTCAGCGTCAGACAAAGCAGCGGCCCCACGCTTGATCAGCTTCTCGCGGGGGCGGTCCTCCTCGGCCCACTGGTTGATGGGCACATGGTAGCGAATTTCCGGCTCCTGCGCCGGTTTGATGACAGGCAAGGCGTCCATCGGCACGTCGAATCAGGTGGGTATACACCTAATAGACGAATCCGACGGGGATTTATAACCTTTGGGGTTGCAGGTTTGGCAGGTTGCCTCGCTTTGCGAGGCTTCAGGTTACAGGTTTCTTATGCACAACCCAACCTGCTAATCTGATAAACCTGCAACGGAGCATAGCGACGTAACCTGCAACCAATCAGTACGCCCGCACCAGTTCGTCGAGCAGGTCTTCATTGCTGGGCGTCTGCTCCATGTGGCGTAACAGGGCCTGCATGGCCTCGATGGGCGGGCGGCTGTTGAGTGCACGGAAGAGGCGGTGGTACTGGTCGATCTTGTCGCCCAGCAGCCGCTCTTCATTACGCGTGCCGCTCTTGCGCAGGTTGACGGCGGGGAAGATGCGTTTGTTTGCCATCTCACGGTCAAGGACGATCTCAGCGTTGCCGGTGCCCTTAAACTCTTCAAAGATAACCTCATCCATGCGGCTGCCCGTCTCGATGAGGGCCGTAGCGATGATGGTCAGCGAACCGCCGCCCTCAATGTTGCGCGCCGCGCCGAAGATGCGGCGGGGGATTTTCATCGCGCCGGCATCCAGGCCACCGGAGAGCGTACGCCCACTCAAGTCGCCGTAGAGGTTGAAGGCCCGTCCCAACCGCGTGAGCGAGTCGAGCAGGAGCACGACATCGCGGCCCATCTCGACCAGGCGCTTGGCGT
>DATGCC010000281.1:0-6671 GCA_035312345.1 Rhodothermales bacterium | reverse complement strand
TTTAAATCCTTTCTCCAGCGCAGGCTGTAGACTTCGGCAGCCCGTTTCTCGCAACGCCCATTACCCACCGTCATGCCGCTCCCTCTGGAAACGCCCATGCGCCTCGCCGTCTTTGCGTCGGGAGGCGGCTCCAATTTTCAGGCGATCCTGGATGCAGTGGCGGAGGGCTCCCTGCCCGCAACCGTCGTGCTCTGCCTCAGCAACCGCCCGGACGCTGGGGCGCTGGACCGAGCCCGTGCGCGTCAGATTCCCACCGCGGTGCTCGCCCCATCGTCGTTCGATGCCGAGACAGCCTATGTAGCAACACTGATGGATACGTTGGAAAAGCATGCGGTGAATTTCATCGCGCTGGCGGGCTACATGCGGAAGATTCCTGCCGAGGTGGTCGCGGCTTTTCGGGGGCGGATGCTGAACATCCATCCGGCGCTGCTGCCAGCCTTTGGTGGACCGGGCATGTACGGGCGGCGTGTGCATGAAGCCGTGCTCCAACACGGTGCCCGTTGGTCCGGCGCGACGGTGCATCTCGTCGATGAAGAGTTCGACACCGGCCCTATCGTGCTGCAAGAACCGGTGCCGGTGCTTCAGACCGATACGCCGCAGACGCTGGCTGAGCGGGTTCTCGAAGCCGAGCACGCCATCTATCCCGAGGCCCTGCGCCTTTTCGCGGAAGGCCGCATTTCTCTCGACGGACGCCGTGTTCTTATCGGCGACCCTCATCCTACCTCATCCTCTTAGCAGCACCGGGCCATCCTGGTGCCTTCATTTTATCTCTTCCTATGATCCACGTAAAAGACCTGCCTCCCCCACCCGATCAAGTCAAAGTGCGCCGCGCCCTGCTCTCGGTGTTCGACAAAACCGGCCTGATAGACTTTGCCCAGAAGCTGGCCGAGCACGGCGTCGCGCTCGTGTCCTCCGGCGGGACGGCCCGAAAGCTGCGAGACGCCGGGCTGGACGTGCAGGAAGTCGGCGACCTCACAGGTTTTCCTGAAATCCTCGGCGGACGGGTAAAGACCCTGCATCCGAAGGTGCACGGCGGTCTGCTAGCCCGGCAGAACGATCCTGAAGACATGGCGGAACTGGCGGAGCACCAGATTGAACCCTTCGACCTTGTTGTGGTGAACCTGTATCCCTTCGAGCAAACCATTGCAAAGGAGGGCGTGACCGAGGCCGAAGCCGTAGAAAACATTGACATCGGCGGGCCGGGCATGGTGCGGGCGTCGGCAAAGAACTTCGCGTTCGTGGGCGTCGTCACCTCGCCGGATGATTATGACGCCATTGCCAGCGAACTCGACAGCAACGAGGGGCGGCTTTCGATGGCAACGCGCCGCCGACTGGCGCATACGGCCTTCGAGCACACCGCCACCTACGACCGCGCCATCGCCGACTATTTTGCCGGGAATGTCTCGGATGAATCGGAAGCGGAGGCACTTCCTGCGGCGCTGTCAATCCACCTGCCGCGTGCGCAGTCGTTGCGGTACGGCGAGAATCCGCACCAGCAGGCGGCCCTGTACGGCGATCCCAGCCCGTTCTTCGAGAAGTTGCATGGCAAGGACCTCTCGTTCAATAACCTGATCGACCTTACTGCCGCCATCAACCTGATCGACGAGTTCCGCGACGACACGCCGACCTGCGCGATTCTCAAACACACCAACCCGTGCGGGGTGGCAGTGGCCGATGACCTCGAAACCGCCTATCACAACGCCTTTGCCACCGACCGGCAGTCACCCTTCGGTGGCATCGTCGTCGTCAATCGAGCGCTGGACCGCGCTACGGCAGAGGCCATCAACGCCATTTTTACCGAGATCATCATCGCGCCCGAGTTTGAGGACGGCGTGCTTGACTTTCTGATGCAGAAGAAAAATCGCCGCCTCATCCGCCAGACAGCCCCGGCCCGCGAGGCAGATCGGCTCGATGTGCGTACGGTGCTCGGTGGGTTGCTGGTGCAGGAACGCGACCCTGTCCTCCCTGCTCCTCAATCCCTGCGTGGTCAGATCGAAGTGGTCACTGACCGCGCACCGACCAATGCTGAATGGCGCGACCTCGATTTTGCGTGGCGCGTGTGCAAGCACGTCAAGAGCAACGCCATCGTCTACGCCCGTAACGGCGCGACGCTCGGCATCGGGGCCGGGCAAATGAGCCGCATCGATTCGTCAGAGATCGCCGTGGCAAAGGGCCAAAAATCCGAATTGGACTTTACGGATGCCGTTGTGGCCTCCGATGCGTTCTTCCCCTTCGCCGACGGCCTGATCGCGGCAGCCGACAGTGGCGCACGGGCAGCCATTCAACCGGGGGGCTCCATTCGTGACGATGACGTGATTACGGCTGCCAACAAACGCAATCTTGCTATGGTTTTTACAGGCAAGAGACATTTCAGGCACTAATTTCCCCCCATCACGTTGTATCTTGGGGCCGCAATCTTATTGCCTCCTCCTCTCCTGCCGAATCGCTTTTCGACTTCACATAAATGGCATTACTCAACTTCTCATCGGACGTCGCCATTGACCTGGGCACGGCCAACACACTGATCTACATCAAAGGCAAAGGGATCGTGCTGAACGAGCCGAGCATCGTGGCCGTTCATCGCAATACCCGCAAGCCTATCGCCATCGGGCACGAAGCGCTCCAGATGCATGAGCGCACGCACAAAGAGATCGAGACGATTCGCCCCCTCAAGGACGGGGTCATCGCGGATTTCGAGGTCGCCGAGCAACTGATCCGGGGGCTGATACAGAAGGTGCAGAAAAGCTGGTTCACGTCGATCCGGCAGATGGTCGTGTGCATCCCGAGCGGCATCACCGAAGTCGAAAAGCGTGCCGTGCGCGACTCTGCCGAGCACGCCGGGGCCAAACAAGTCTTCCTGATCGCAGAGCCCATGGCCGCGGCTATAGGCATTGGCCTCAACGTCGAAGAACCGGTCGGCAACATGATCGTGGACATCGGCGGCGGTACCACAGAGATCGCGGTCATCGCGCTCTCCGGCATCGTCATCGACGAATCCATCCGGGTAGGCGGCGACGAAATCGACTCGTCGATCCTGCAATACTTCAAGCGCCATCACAACCTACTCATCGGCAACCGCACCTCCGAGCGTATCAAGTGCGAAGTAGGAAGCGCTATCGAGCTGGAGCCAGAACTGGAGCTATCCGTGAAAGGGCGCGACCTCGTGAGCGGCATCCCGAAGGTGCGTACAATTTCATCGGAAGACGTGCGCGAGGCGCTGAACGATGCCGTGGGCCAGATCACCGCTGCCGTCCTGCGTTGCCTCGAACGAACACCGCCAGAACTAGGAGCCGACATCCTGGAGCGTGGCATCATGCTGACGGGTGGTGGCGCGATGCTCAAGGGCCTGGATACCCTCATCCGCAGCCGCGTTGATCTGCCCGTCTACGTCGCCGAAGACCCGCTGACGGCTGTGGTACGCGGCACCGGCAAGGTGCTTGAAAACGTCGAACAATTCAAGCGGGTGTTGATGTAGGGTTCAGATCACCTTTTCCTTAACCCTACGGCAAAAAAAAGCCCCTTCTGCGGTAGTCCAGGATGATCCTTCGTTGCCGTTCTCTATCCGTATCTCGAACTATTTCTTGGCCCGGCCCGACTTCCTGCATCTGTCCGTTTATACGTAGAGCGTGTGCGTGTTCCTTTTTAGCCCTGGCGCTACTGTTGAACTGATCTATAGAGGTCCTCCCGGCAGGTAACCTGCTTCAATGATAGGTACTTGACTAGGTGAGAAAGGCTGCTCCCAAAGTCGTTCATACTGCTGATGGCTGCGGAAAAAATTAACCACAAACTTCATGCGTTGCTGTAGGCTAACCCAATCTTCTGCGGCACTTCCAGTAAGAGTGTTTGAACGGTTTTCGAATTGGCTAACGAGGGCTTGGCATCGTGGGTTTGCAATCTGAAACAGATCCAAAGGAAAGGACTCGACACCCGTAGGAGCGATCACATCTTGGTTCAGCCTAAGCTCCCGACTGGGTAATGTAATGGACATCAGCATCTGCGTGGTTGCACGAGTCACGATATGCCGTAACCGGTTGGACGAGGGTCGTTTTTCTTGTGAGGCATCGCCCCTGTGGCCATGGTTTCTGAAGACATCTAAGGGGACCGAAAGGGCTTGCTCGATTTGAGGCTGTAGACGAGATTGTTCGTGAAAACCTACGAGCAGGTTACCCTGAAGGATATACTCCGCTTTGCTCTTTGGATCATTTTCAAAACGGGCGTGATAGTATGCAGAAAAGGCTTCAATCAGATAATCCTGCCCCCCCAATGCTAAGGAGCCGGGTTGAAAATGACGCTCCAGGAACGCTTTCAATTTTCTTATATCGTACCGATGGTCATTATAAAATGTGTTGATAAAACTGACAAAGGGCCGAGCTAATTCAGTAAATACTATAATATTGCCCTCAGACACAAGAAGGCTGACCCGTCTCAGTGCTTCAGCCAAGCGGCCCTTTTTCATATCTAGGCGAGGCTTTTTGGCCTGATCAAGCACTTCGTTCATAAAGAAATACGTATCGTCGTAGCCAGCTAAACGAATCATCGCTGATTTCAAAAGGCGCGGCATCAATTCGTGCCGTAGCGCTTGGCCAGCCGTCTTCGAGGCATGAGTAGCAAAAGTGCACCAGCTGACATTTCTGTCACCAATCAGATGGCGCATGCCTTCTGATAACCGATAGTAGCCCTGGGTTACTTGTAGATTGCGTACTACCAGTTTGTCCCGATCAACAATGGAACGGATTACATCTTTTGTCAGCCAATCACCGGCTGGCGTCGCCCCTCTTGCAGCCTTGGGGGTGAGGAGCATTGGGGCCTTTTCTTGCTGAGGGGGCGCAACTTCAGTAGGGGGTACAACCAAGTTCGCAGGAATTGTCGAGGCATAGGTGTCACCCAAAGAAGCATCAGCCACCTTGTTATGTTTGCGGATTTCAAAAATAAATTCGTGCTGGTTGGCAAAAGTGATTTTCTGCCCACCTTGAAGCCGTGTAGTAGATGTGATGCGAAGGCCTTCTACCCGTGTGCCATTGAAACTGTGCAGGTCTTCAATACAATAACACCCCACGCTAGCATCGAAATAGATTCGTGCATGGTGAGAAGATACCACGCCTGAAGGCAGGGTAATATCATTGTCTGGGTGCCGTCCGATGGTTGCCTCACCATCGAAGGTGAAGTCTGAGCCGGATAACTCACCCGTATGGCAAAATAAGTGTGCCAGCATAACGGCGGGATTCGTCAGGATTAGCTTATATAAAATAGTCTCCTTCCATAGCAAAGCCAAAAAGCATCAGTTCCACCGGCTGAGGTGGTTAGAGAAACGAGTGAAGCTTCATGCCCGGTGCCCTCCTTGACTATATAGGAATATTTTGTTAATAATCTGTTCCAGGGGCCCATCAAGCAAGTAGTCGTCTCTCCGTTCACTCTGGAATCGTGCAGGTAATTTGAGCATACTTGCATTTCTCTATCTTCTCCCTCACAGCTTAGGGGAAAGATGTACTGTGAGGTACACCTAAGATTCAGGAGGTCACCATGCAACGAACTCCTCTTTTCTTTTTCCTGGGCTGCTTGCTACTAGCAGTTAGCCCGGTAACCCAGACTCAGGCTCAAGCCGACAAGCAAGCCAAGATTCAAAGTGCCATGAGTGCGGCCCCTTCTTCCATAGCTGATGATGCCACGATTATGGACTGGCCTGCGGAAGCTGGAGGGGAGATGGGCATGTTACGCGAAGGTACCAATGGTTGGACCTGCCTCCCGGACATGCCGGACACGCCAGGTACCGACCCGATGTGTTTGGACAAGCCCTGGCTCGAATGGGCTGATGCCTGGATGAATAAAAAAGAGCCAAACATATCACAAATGGGATTTGGCTACATGCTCCGGGGCGGCTCGCCGGAGAGCAACACGGATCCCTATGCAGAGGGCCCAACAGCAGATAACGAGTGGTTGACAGAGAGCGTACCTCACCTGATGATCTTAGTACCGGATGAGCAGGCGCTGGCCGGGTTGCCAACGAATCCAGAGAGCGGGGGTCCGTGGGTGATGTGGCGTGATACTCCGTATGTCCACATTATGGCCCCGATGCCTCCTTACAAACCTGAAAAGTAAGGTGAAGTCTGTTACGACTGGAGCGGACGAACCGTCTTTATCGGTGGCGCATTTTGCAGGCCCAGCATAGCTCACAAGGTCGGAGCCCCTACGGATTGTACTCACAGCGGCTAACCAAGCCTTATCTGCCACACAAAAGTGCATGCTACTTGGTCTCGCGTGAGGCCATCGCGCGGTCTCGCCGGTAGAGACGCATTCGGATGCCGTCGGCAGGCCGGAGCGTGGGACGTGCGATCGGGCGCACCTCGTGGTCTTCGACCGGCACGGCCCGCCAGCGACGCGCCAGCAGGGCCAGCACCACCGTGGCCTCCATCCAGGCGAACCGCTCCCCGATACACACGCGGGGACCGATGCCGAACGGGAAGTAGGCGAACTTCGAGATGGCCTTCTTTCGTTCGGGGCTCCACCGGTCTGGGTCGAAACGCTCGGGATCTTCGAAAAACCGAGCGTCGCGGTGAATGACAAACTGGCTTAGGTACATGGTGGCCCCCGCCGGGATGGCATAGCCGCCAACTTCGACCTCCTCGATCGCTGTGCGACCGAGCACCCAGGCGGGCGGATAAAGCCGCATCGCT
>DATGCC010000280.1:0-3787 GCA_035312345.1 Rhodothermales bacterium | reverse complement strand
TGCCCCGCGTCGTTACATTGACATGGGACGCTCTGTATTTGTTTAGTCTGTGCTTGCAGGAGTTATTTCGTAGTATTCGAGGAAGGATTATCTGGATTAGCCAGAGATAGAGTAGGGGCCTGTTATCGTCAGAAGAGAGGTAGGGGCAGGTTCTAGTTGGCTATATTGTGCATGCAATAATTAGGTTGACGAGGTGATCAATCATGCCTGTATATGTCTACATTGTGCTTGGCCTGCTTATTCTTATGGCCTGGCTTGCCCAAAACCGAACCTACATTCTGCAATATCTCTTTTTTTGTCGCTTTCCGCTCTTCTTCGGGTTTCTGCTCGTGTTTTTACTTCCTCTTGCGGTAAGCACATGGGCCACGGACTTTCTGGGCAATCTAATTGTGCTCCAAGGATGGGAAGTCTTTATCGTCAGTTTGCTAGCGGTGCTGCTGGCACTGGCTGTACGTAATACCATGATGCGGACGCTGGAACTCATTCCTCATCGCAATACGCTCGGGTTTGTGCGACGGGAAGTACCTCCAACGGCCCCGCCCGGCTCAAAAGATTTGGTCAGGCGCGTTTATATCAGGATGGTTGCTGCGTCGGCCTGGTTATATCGCTGGCTCTATGCTCTTGCTGGTGGTCCCTCGCGCAAGTATACGCGTGCAGAGCAACAGCGCTATGAGTGGTTGAGCCTCATCCTATACGCGATGTTGGCTGTGCCGCTACTCATTCTTATGGCTAAACAGGGACGTGGTACGGACACGTTGTTCCTGCTGGCTGGGAGTGGCCTTGGTCTAGCTCTGGGCGCCTTAACCATACTCTATGAACCTGCTCAGAAAAACGATCGATGGCAGGCTTTGCGCAAGTGGCGGCGGGAAAAAAAACAGCACTGGAGCCTGAGTGTTTTGCGCCATCCTTTCTGGACCATCGGAGGGGCAGTAGTCGGGTTTATGATCGACCCCTGCTGCCTGGGAACGCGCCGTAAAGGGAGAGGGCGACCCCCTGAGGCCTTACCCGTTTCCGAACTCATTCGTAGGAATGGACGGGCTGCGTTTCTGACAACCACCGTCGTCTTTGTATTTGGTTTGCTCTTTTTCTTCTCTGCACCGCAGGCAGGCGTTCCCTGGGTGCCCGCGCTTGCCATGGTGCTGGTCTTAATCATCCTCTGTTGCTTTATCCTTGGCTTGTTGGCCGTCTTCCTGGATGTCTTTCGCGTCCCCGTATTGCTGACCGTGCTCTTCATCCTTGTCGGGGTGTATCTTGCCAACAACGTCGACTATTCCTACCGATGGCACATTGACAAGCGGATCAGTGCGGATAATACGACGGTACCGAGCGTGTTGACGCCCACCGCTGTGTTTCGCCAGTGGCAGGCGGCCCATCCCGGCGACTCTGTGTTAACCGTGGTGACGGCCAGTGGTGGAGGCATCCGGGCGTCGCGCTGGGCGGCCGAGGTGCTCTCGCGGCTTAATGAAGCCACGGAAGGGCGCTTTGCACACTCGACCCTTTTCATCAGCTCCGTATCGGGCGGCAGCGTTGGGAGCATGTATTTTCTTGAACGCCTGCCCGCCAATGAGGTTGTCGACCTGGCAGCCATAGGGGACACGGTACGGGACGCGGCCGGGCAGTCGAGTCTTTATGCCACCGTACACGGTTTCGTCTATGGGGATTTTTGGCGCTGGCTGTTTCCGCTCATAGAGTCAGACCGAGGGCGATCTCTGGAGACTGTCTGGGGGCTCCGTTTGAAGGATTCTGAGGCCTCTCTGAACCTGTGGTATACGCCGCCAGACAGCGCGTGGCGTCCCTATCCGGTGTTCAACACAACGATTGCAGAAACAGGCGAACCGTTTTTCATTAGCCCTGTCGGGTTCATCGGCGATAGCACCCGTTCGTTCGCCAACATCTATTCGGGCCGCGACCTGCACCTGTCGACGGCGGCGCGGCTCTCCGCCACGTTTCCTATTGTAAGCCCCATCGCCCGTCCGGCCTCTACAGCCTCCGACGCCGACGATGCGGTGCCCCAGGCGTTGCGTGTCATTGATGATAAGATAGCCTATCACCTCGCAGACGGGGGCTACTTCGACAACCATGGGGTGATGACGGCACGGATGTTCCTCGAAGAGGTGCTCAAGGCAGATACGAGTCACACGGTGCGTAAGGTCTTGTTTGTTCAGATTCGCTCTGCTGAGGCAGAGCGCAAGACTGCGGAGACGAGCAGCGGGCTAAAGTTTGCCACCATTGGACCGCTCTCGACGCTTGCTGCCGTCCGCTCTGCTTCTCAGGTAACACGCAATAATGAGGAACTCCGGCTTTTTCGAGCCATGATCCATCAGCAGGTGGCACGGAACCTGGAGATTGTCGACTCGCTTGTGTTTAGCGTTGATGGTGTTAATACGCTCTCTTGGCATCTTTCTGAGGCAGAAAAGGATTCCATCAGCAGCAAGTGGAACACTGGACACAATCTTGCCATGTGCCAGGCTATGCTTCAGCATCTTAGTTTGCCTGGGTCGCTAGATTCTACGGCCAGTCGTCTACGCTGTCACGCCTCGTTGCGCTAGCCTTCCAGCAACGACTCGCCGCCGTCAATATAAATCTCGGTACCCGTGATGTGGCTGGAGCGGTCCGAAGCGAGGAATAGGGCAAGCTGGGCCACCTGCTCCGACGTACCCGGTTTGCCATCTGTCAGCGGGATGTTGCCAGCAGGGTACACTACCGGCTCTACTACTTTCTCGATGTGCCGCTTCTCGGTGTTTTCCTCAATCTGGGTCCCGATAGCGCCCGGACAAATGACGTTGACACGGATCTGATGCTTTGCCAGTTCGAGGGCTGTCATCTTCACCAGCGCGACCTGGGCGGCCTTCGAACTGCTATAGGCGCTTGCTCCCCAGCACGTGAACTTGCGGTTGCCGTTGATCGAAGAGGTGACGATGACGGAGCCACCCTGCTGCTTTAGCAGGGGCACGGCATAATGAATCGTGTAGAAGGTGCCGTGGAGGTTGATGGCGATGGTCTGCTGCCAGGCCTCGGGCGGAATCTCTTCGACCGGTGCCCATAATCCGTTGACACCCGCGTGTGCAAAGACGATATCGAGCCGTCCCCAGCGATCCTTGACAGCGCTGATGGCCCGTTCCACATCTTCCGGCTTCGAGACGTCGGCTTCCAGGGCGAGGGCGTCACTGCCGGAAGCACGGACGGCCTCGGCGGTCTCTTTCACTTCGGATAGGGTGCGGCTGAGCGTGGCGACCTTTGCGCCTTCGTGGCCAAAAAGCCGACAGGCTGCCGCACCGATGCCCGACCCTCCGCCGGTAATGAGCGCGACTTTTCCTTCGAGTTCCATGATGGGTAAAGGGCCTTATTACTGCGTAGAAGTACAAATGGGCCATAGATCCATTCCTCTGGATTCGGCCATGGTGCCCTAAAGTATGGCCCCGGTTTTTTTCATACCGTGACGATCTGGGTGAAACCCCATCTTTATATTCCGAACAAACTCCCCGGGACCACTTCACCCAGATGTGAGTTATGCAGCGCTTCGCTTTTCCCATGATCCACTGTAGACATGGTTAGCACCATAGGATTTCTCGCGGCGGCGTTAACGACGGTCGCTTTTCTGCCACAGGTCATTAAAAACTGGAAGACAAAGTCGGCTGGAGATTTGTCTTTTGGTATGTATGGTTTGTTCGTTTGTGGCGTGGCGCTGTGGTTGATGTATGGCGTACTGCTGGAGGACCTACCCATTATCCTGGCTAATGCTGTCACCCTTGCGCTCAGCCTGGTTAATCTTGGGCAAATGATCTGG
>DATGCC010000279.1:0-3137 GCA_035312345.1 Rhodothermales bacterium | reverse complement strand
CGGCGCGGAAGGCTTTCAAAACGTGGGGCCGGATGCCTGCCCCCCAGCGCGGTGACTACCTCCGCCGCATCGGCGACCTGCTGACGGAGCGCAAGAGCGAGATCGCTCACGCGATGACCCGGGAAATGGGCAAGCCATTTTTCGAGACGAAAGGCGACGTGCAAGAAGCCATCGACACCGCGTATTACGCAGCCTCCGAGACGCGCCGTCTCTTCGGACACACCGTGCCGAGCGAGTTGCCCAATAAGTTCAACATGAGCATCCGCCGCCCCGTCGGGGTCATCGGCGTCATTACGGCGTGGAACTTCCCCATCGCCGTGCCGACCTGGAAGATGTTTCCTGCGATTGCAGCGGGCAATACGGTTATCTTCAAACCCAGCGAAGACGCGCCGCACAGCGGTATGTTACTCACGCAGGTGTTCATCGACGCGGGCGTTCCGGAAGGTGTTATCAACCTCGTGCAGGGCACGGGCGACGCAGGCAAAGCGCTCGTGGAGCATCCCGATGTGGATGCCATCACCTTCACCGGATCGAGCGAGACGGGCTCAAAAATCGGCGAGATTTGCGGACGGATGCACAAGCGGCTCTCGCTGGAAATGGGCGGCAAAAACCCGATGATCGTGATGGAAGACGCCGACCTCGATCTCGTCATCGACGGGTTGCTGTGGGGCGCTTTCGGTACGACGGGCCAGCGGTGCACCGCCACCAGCCGCCTCATCGTCCACGAAGATGTGCATGACGACCTCGTCAATCGACTGAAAGCGCAGGCCCAAAACCTCAAGCTCGGTTACGGCAACGATGACGAAACCGAGATGGGACCGCTCATCAACCGGAAAGGACTCAACAAGGTGAAAAGCTACATCGAGATTGCCAAAGAGGAAGGAGCTACCATCGCGCTCGGTGGCAACGAGCCTGAAGGCGAAAACGTGGACGACGGCTTCTTCTTCGAGCCGACGATCCTCACCGATGTCACGCCGGAGATGCGTGTGGCGAAGGAAGAAATCTTCGGGCCGGTGCTGTCGGTTATCAAAATCAACTCGTACGATGAAGCGGTGGAGGTCGCCAACAACACGAAATATGGCCTATCCTCCAGTATCTACACGAATAATGTAGCGCGGGCGTTCAGGGCCATGCACGACATTGAAGCTGGCATCACCTACGTCAACGGCCCGACCATCGGGGCAGAGGCGCACATGCCGTTTGGCGGTGTGAAGCAGACAGGCAACGGCCACCGGGAAGGTGGTTGGGAAGTTTTTGACTTTTACACGGAGACCAAAACCGTTTACGTCGATTACAGCGGCAAACTCCAGAAAGCACAAATAGATAACGTGGACGATTAGATCTGTAGAAAACAGGTCGATCTACATAGGCTCTACGTTTTGTGCATTTGCTCCGCCGTCTGATCTCGAATCCGACCCGGGGAGATGATAGCCTCTGACGGGGCCGATTATCCTTGATGATATCGGCCCTGTCGTCGTTTTTAGGCACATCTCCCAATTGATATTCTTGATATTGCTGACAGGGCAGGCTTACAATCGGGCTTACACTCGGCGTGGCAAGCTACCTGCCTATTTCCGAATCTGCTTATCCACAGCGTCCTGCGTGCTCTCGATCGCGTGCTGACCCTGGCTGACGACGCGCTCGTTCTCCTCGAGGGACGGCGTGTTCGTTGCGGCTGGATCAATAGCCGGACGCTCAAACGCCACAGCCCGCTGGGTGCTGCCCGCTTCGCGCCACGCCCCGTCCGCACCCTGGGTCTCGACCGCTCCCGTGATGCGGTCCACGCGAACGGGGGTATATACGTCGAGTTCTTCAATCCCCACTTTGATGCGGTCTCCGGGCTCGAAGTGCTGGTAACGCGTGGGCCAAACGTAGATGGCAAAAAGGGTGAGCAGTACGAGGAAAGCAAAAAAGTTTTTCATGTCGCAGCACGGGTAGGGTGAGCAGTACGTGGATCACTCGCAAATGGGGCAAAGAGGGCACCTAGGGTGCCAGATTCGATTGAGGTAGGTATCGGCAGGCACACCGCCGGATTATAGGCATACCACCTCTATTCTTAGCCTCACACCTCAATACCGTACTTCTTCCGCTTCGAAGAAAGCGTCTTCGGGGAAATACCCAGGAGCTTGCCCGCATGCCGGTGCGTAAAGCCGCGCCGGGCGGCCTCAGCCAGGCACCGGCGGATGTGCATGGCCTCGATCTCCTCCAGCGAGACGTCCAGGCCTGGAGGCTGCGAGAAAAATATCATCGCCTGCTGATCAGAGAGCTCGTAGCTGATCGACTCCTCGCCGACCTCAATGGTGATCTTCATGCCCGTGAGATGATTCATTGCGACCTCACCACGGGTACCGGAGGCTCTATACACTCACCCAGTAGGTCCGTCACGTCGCACGAGGACTGTGCAGCCCGCTCCGCCTCTTCCTGGGTCAACGACCGCGTACGCTGCACCACAGACCCCACACTGAGCCCCAGGCTATCAGCAGGAGACCGACTGACCGGAGACGAGCCTTGCTGCTGCGCGCCGAAATGCCGGGTGAAGCCGAGATTGTCCATGTCCTGAAGCAACGCTTCCAACCGCTCCCGCTCAAGCGGATTCATGTCCAGGTAGTGCGCCAGGCCTCCCAGCTCCACGCTGACCGGTGCATAATCAAGGGGATCGGTCGCCATGGCGTGCCGATCCCCTTTTTGTGTGGAGCGAGAGCAGACTGCAAGCTAGCTCAGATAAAACCGGAGCGGGTGGTCGGCGACGGCAGCGGCTATTTCGAGATGCTGCATGATCGGTGAGGCTTTCACCTTTGTCATCAGCACCTCTTCTACCTGGAAGAGCCCGGTGACATGATCCATGGAGACGCTTATACGCACCGGCTTATTCTCGCCTGCCGAAATGTCCACACGGTTGATGGAACTGGCAGAGTAGCGGTGCATGTCTCCCACCACGGGATCACGCTCCAGGAGTTGGGGAATGCGAGAGCGACCGCGCGACATGTCCGTCCCATCAGCTACGAGCACGACGCCCGCTTCAATAGAATGGATGCGTACCTGAGCCATGTGCCCGACAATGACTTCGTGGGTCATCGCCCGCAACGCCACCCGGAGCGCGAGGTCGTCGGGGTACAACTTTTCGAGGTAACGTTGAA
>DATGCC010000278.1:0-2287 GCA_035312345.1 Rhodothermales bacterium | reverse complement strand
CATCGTGCGGATCGCTGCGATCTGAGCTTGTTTCAATTGGGTTTGCGCCTTCTCGATCACATGCTCAACGAGGGATGGCCTCTCCGGGTAGCCTTCACCGTTGCCTTGGATCATACAAAAAGTGTCCGGTAGTCAAGCTGACAATGGTAACATGCTACAAAGCAAACTTCCCTCTGAATCCTCAAAGAAGGTTAAACAACTAATCGAAGAACCCGTATCTTTCAATCTTCCCTTTTTTTTCTGGCATCGAATCAATCTCTGCGAGCATAGATGAAGCATTTCGAGGAAGTAAAACGCTTTGACCGCCCCGCGATGGAAGAGGCAGTGCTGGACTGGTGGGAGGCGCAGGACGTGTTCGCCAAGAGCGTCACGCACCGCGCCGACGCGCCCACCTATACCTTTTATGAAGGCCCGCCCACGGCCAACGGTCGCCCTGGCATTCACCATGTGATGGCGCGGACGATCAAGGATCTGTTTTGCCGTTACAAAACCATGAAAGGCTTCCGCGTGGATCGGAAAGGCGGCTGGGACACCCACGGGCTGCCCGTAGAGATCGAAGTGGAGAAAGAGCTCGGCCTCGAAAGTCGGGCGCAGGTGGAAGAGTATGGCATCGCGCCCTACAACGCTGCCTGCCGCGAGAGTGTGCTGCGCTACAAGGACCTTTGGGACACCCTCACCACGCGCATGGGCTACTGGGTGGATCTGGAGCATCCGTACATCACCTTTCAGAACGAGTACATCGAGAGCGTCTGGTGGCTGCTCAAGCAGATTTTCGACAAGGATCTGCTCTACAAAGGCTACAAGATCCAGTGGTACAGCCCCGGCTCCGGCACCGTACTCTCGTCACATGAAGTCAGCCTTGGCTACAAAGAGGTGCAGGATCCGAGCGTTTATATCCGCTTTCCTGTGGAAGGGGAGGAAAACACCTACTTCCTGGCCTGGACGACCACCCCGTGGACGTTGATTTCCAACACGGCCCTTGCCGTCGGCACCAACGTCGACTACGTCAAGATTCGCCTGCTGGCAGATGGCGACAAATCGTATGGCAAAGAAGGCGAATGCTTGATCCTGGCAAAGGATCTGCTGTCTGTCATCAGTGAAGACTACGAGATCGTCGAGACGCACAAAGGCAGCGATCTGCTCGGTCTGACGTACACGCCGGTCTTCTCGTATTTCACCGACGAGGTTGAAAAAGGGAAAGCGTGGCGTGTCGTGGAGGCTGATTTCGTCTCGACGGAAGACGGCACTGGCATCGTGCACATGGCTCCGGCCTTTGGTGCGGATGACTTCTTGGTTGGCCAAAAGGAAGGCTTGCCACTGTTTAACCCGGTCACGCCGGATGGTTCATTTACCGACAAAGCCGAACTGGTCGCAGGTGAATGGTTCAAGGACGCCGACAAGAAAATTAACCGCGACCTGCGCGAGCGTGGCTTGCTCTACCGCCACGAAACCTATCTGCACAACTATCCGCACGACTGGCGCAAGGGCACGCCGCTGATGAGCTACCCGGTCGATAGCTGGTTCATCCGCACGACCGCGCTCAAAGACAAGCTCATTGCCTACAACGACACCATCAACTGGCAACCTGCTGCTATCGGCGAGGGGCGCTTTGGCGAGTGGCTTCAGAACAATGTGGACTGGGCGCTCAGCCGTCGTCGTTACTGGGGCACGCCGCTACCGATTTGGCAGAGTGACACCGACCCCGAGTACGTAGAGTGCATCGGCTCTATCGCCGAACTGCGCGAGAAATGCGGCGATCAGTTGCCTGCCGACGATGCTGAACTCGACCTGCACCGCCCGTTTGTGGACGATCTGACCTGGCCTGCACCAGACGGCGGCACCATGCGCCGCGTGCCGGACCTGATCGACGTGTGGTTCGATTCAGGCGCGATGCCGTTTGCGCAGTGGCATTATCCTTTCGAGAACAAGGACCATTTCAAGGAGAACTTTCCCGCCGACTTCATTGCTGAGGGTGTGGATCAGACGCGCGGGTGGTTCTACACACTGCACGCCATCGCCACGCTGGTGATGGATTCGGTGGCGTACAAAAACGTGGTGGTCAACGGCCTCGTGCTGGACGAGAACGGCGAGAAGATGTCTAAGAGCAAGGGCAACGCTGTCGATCCGTTCGAGACGATCAAACAGTTTGGGGCCGACCCGGTGCGCTGGTACATGATGAGCAACGCGCCGCCGTGGGAGAATATCAAGTTCTCGGAACGCGGCCTGCTCGATACGCTGCGTAAGTTCTTCATCACGCTGGAGAACAGCTACAGTTTCTTCGCCACGT
>DATGCC010000277.1:0-2293 GCA_035312345.1 Rhodothermales bacterium | reverse complement strand
ACGCTCATCCAGCTTTCCAACGGCTTCCCGTTCCTGCAAGAACTACGCTACGGCAGCGGGGCCGTCTTCGTCGTTGCCACCGCGCCGGATGTGCGCTGGAGTGACCTGCCGGTACGCGGTTTGTTTATTCCGCTGCTGTATCGATCCATTTATTACCTGTCGTCGGGCGAGTCGGTGCAGGGCGAGCAACTGATTGCGGGTAGCCCGAGCGAGTTGCGATTGACGGGCGTATCGGATGATGAGCCGCTACGCCTCGTCGGACCCAACGGTGAGGAGTTTACGCCGGAGCAACGCAGCCTCTTCGGAGCCGTCCTTCTCCAGACCGACGCTACGCTGAACACACCGGGCATCTACGAAGTGCGTTCCGGCAATACGCTCGTGCGCCGCATCGCCTTCAACCTCGACAACCGGGAATCCGACCTGCATGTCTATGCACCGGAAGAAGCCGCCGAGCAACTCGCCGAACCCACCGGTGCACCGGTGCGCGTGCTCGACACAACGGGCCGCTATGCTGACGATGTTGTATCGGCTATCCAGGCCGAGCGAACCGGGGTCGAACTCTGGAACGTCTTTCTGATGCTCGCGTTGTTGTTTCTGGTAGCCGAAATGCTCGTTTCGATGCAGTGGCGTCCAGAAGCCGTTCCGGCCTGACGCTGCACCGAAGGCAGTGGCCCGCTCCACTTTTCCTGCCCAAAATGGCCTCTATTACGCCTGCTGATACAAAGGAAATGCGCCCTTATTTGCCTGTACTTCCATGTCTGCCGCTGCTGAAGTCCTGAAAACGCTCCACCTGATCCTGCAAACCGGGTTCCTCGCCGTCACCTTCTTGCTGCTGCTCGTGACGATCGTCAACCGTATGCGCGTACGGTGCGTACGGCTCTCCTGGCAACGCGGCCCCTTTCGCGGCTTACCCCTGTGGCCTGCGCTTTTCCTGTCTGCCGTCCTGCTTTTCTTTGGCAGCGCCTACGCCACGGGCCGCGAGCCTGAGATAGTTATTTTTATTGGATACCTGATGGGCGGCGTCTGCTGGTTTTCTGCGTCGCTGCTTTCTGCCTCTACGCTCGTCACGGAGTATGGCCTTCTCGAACACGTCAACCGCGCCGACCGCGCTGTGGCCTGGAGCCAGGTGGTCGATTATTTTGAGATGGCACAGGGCAACCAGCAACGGTTCGTCTTTTTCTACCTCGATCATACCGACACGCGCCGCCGCCTCGAACTCTCTGTGCCACGCTCCCGGTATGCGCCCTTCGCCCGGCTCGTCCGCGAAAAGATCGACGCCCGCTTCAACCGCTCGGCCCAGCAAGTCTACGGCAAGAAAGCACTGGAAGGATAGCCCCTCACGCATCATTCAGCATTTCCAGGCTAGCCATTTTCGGCACTTCAAGCTTCCTTCAAACACCATTTAGTCATAGATTTAGCTATACTTTTTTGCCCACGTTTGTGCACAAGTTGTACCAGCTACTATAGGGAAATTGCTTAAGCAGGCGCGATTCAGGGCGATATCAGGTACAAATCCTATATCGTCATTCGAGCGCAGCTATGGACCCTGAGCGATTAGAACCGGGAGATTCCATTAGTAAAATTCTCCGCGAAAGCAACAGCAATGTACTGGCAGCGGCCCAGCGGGCCATCATGGAAAAAATCCTCCTCGCTACGGTGCAGGAAGCCCTCGATGGTCTGGGCAACCCCGACGCCATCGCGCAGCAGGCGCTGTCGTACGTCGATGATTCACATCCGGCACTGACCCAGGCACAGGAAGCACTACGGGCCAGATTGGTGCAAGACGTAGCCGCCCGCGCCACGGCAGCCCTCGAACCAACCGACGAGGTCATAGCCCAGGCCCGTCCGCACGTAGACGAGCAGCCCCTGGTAGCCACCGTCGATGCCCTCAAGGCGCAACTCGTCAAAGAAATTGCCCGGCAGACGACGGATGCGCTCTCCGACACGGAAGCGATGGTGGAAGAAGCATCAGCCTACCTCGACGCCGAGCATGAAGCCCTTCTTCAGGCGGTCGATGCGCTCAAAGAACGCATCCTCCGTACCATCGTCAACGATTCACTGGAACAGATTCACAGTGAGGTCGGGAGCAAGTCGGCGGGTAGCCCTGCGCCTCCGCGTCCGCCGGAGCAAGGATCTCAAGGATCTGCTAAGCGGAGTGCCAAGATGGTCGCCGTGTCGCTGCCCGAAGCCGACGCGCTCTCCAATACGCCGGAAGCCACGCTGACGGGACCCCAGCGGCAACAAAAAAAGGTGGCGAATGGCTACCCTCTGCTCGAAGACACCCTCGTCGAAG
>DATGCC010000276.1:0-4172 GCA_035312345.1 Rhodothermales bacterium | reverse complement strand
CAGGGCCGCGAGATTGCCCGCGCCACCAAAAAGCAACTCGTCGATTTGCTCGCAAAGGCGCGCTAGCATCTCAAGCCCTGTGCCAGGAATGAACCGGACGCTACGTAGGGCGTGAAAGCGAGTATGTTCATTTCACAAGAGGCACAGCGTATCTGTGGCGTCTCCCGGTCAAAATAATCAGAGCGGCAGCGAGTTTATCGAGCGGCTGCGGGCCCGCTTTGCACGGGCAGAACGGACGGGCCTGCGAGACGACGAAGGTCCGCAACGGCGGGGCCTGATGATTTCGCTGTGCGTGCTCATCTCGGTTGTGCTCTGGTTTACCCTCAGCATGCGTCACACCTACACGGTACAGCTTGAGATTCCCACCCGTGTGGTCAATATGCCCGAGGATATGGCACTGAGCGAAAAGCCGCCTGCAACTGTACAGGTTCAGTTGCAGGGCGAAGGCATCGAACTCTTCGGGATGCAATTCAACCCGCCCACTATAGATATCGATGCCGAGCAGGACGAGATTGACACGGGGGCACTCATGAATACGCTACCCGAAGAGGTGGCTGTCCGGGGGGTGAGTCCGCAGATCTTCAACTTGCAGAAAGAGCGGCGTATTTCCAAGAAGATTCCAGTGTGGTTGCAAGGACGGATCGAGACCTCCGCGGCCCGCGAACTGTTGTACCCACCTCGGCTCGAACCCGACTCGATTGTGGTGTCTGGAGCCCGGTCAATCCTCGATAGCCTAACCTACTGGCCGACGGAACCCATCGTCGAGGCGGATTTGCGCGATTCGCTCCATGTGCGCGTACCCCTGTCCGATACGCTCAGTGGGCTGGTCAACAGAAGCAACGTAGCGGTGATGCTGACAGCGGTAGCGCGGCCTTTTACCGAAGGGATCCGCCAGTTTCGTGTGGATGTAACCGGGGTGCCTTCGGACCAGCGATACGTTTCGCTGGAGCCGGATGTGGTGACGGTGCGCTACCGAGTGCCTGTGGCGCTCTATGATGCTGCCGAACAAGCAGCCGATTTTTTTGCCACGGTTTCCTACAATGAGATCCGTGAGGATACCACCGGCCGTGTGACGCCCACCCTTGATTACCCAGAGGATCTGCACCTGCGGATCGTTGAGATCAACCCATCGGCCCTCCGCTACTACGAGCGGCTCGTGGATCAATAGGTATTGAGATTTACAAGGTTGGTATTCAATGAGACGTCTTGCGTTTTTTCTGTTTTGTGGCTTTTTCCCGCTGTTGCTAGTGCAGGCGCAACCCGTTCCACAGACCGCGATTACGGGATACGTGCTGGATGCTCAGGAAGGTGACTCGCTCGTAGGGGTCAATGTGTTTGTCGCAGGCACCACCCTGGGCGCGGCCACGGATGCCAACGGCTTCTTTCGCATCGACGCCGTGCCCTTTGGAAACCATGAACTGGTTGCTTCCATCATCGGATACCGACGGCAGGTTAAACCCCTTTTGTTAGACGACGCCTTAGACGCCCCTGTCCTCTTCCAGTTGATGCCCGACACGTTGATGCTTGCCAACGTAGAGGTTCAGGCTATCTATCCCAAAGACTGGAAACGAAACCTGCACCGGTTCAAGGACCTGTTCATCGGCACGATGGACTTTGCCAGAGATTGTGAGATTCTCAATCCAGAGGTGCTGGATTTTATCTATGAGGATAACGTTTTACACGCGACGGCAAGTGCACCGCTGGAGGTGGAGAATCGGGCGCTGGGTTACAGGGTCACCTTTCATCTCAGCGTTCTGCAAGGCAATCTCCCGTCCTCCGTTTACAGTGGGCAGGGCTTCTTCACCGAGTTAGAGCCGAAGAGTGACCGCGAAGCGCGGCGCTGGCGCAAAAATCGCCTCAAAGCCTACCGGGGATCGCTACGTCATTTCCTGTCGGCCCTCGTGCAGGATCACCTTGATCAAGATAATTTTCAGCTTTTCGAAATAGCCCAGCCCGGCCTGCATCACCATGCTGCTACCGATCCTACAACCGTATATCAGCAGACCGAGCAGGATTTCTTATATGTCCTGGATTTTTTTGGTGCGCTCTACGTGCTATACCGGGGAGAAGATCAAGAGTATGGGTTTAAAGAACATTTGGATGCCGTGAATGTGGCGGTGAAAAGGGAAAGGAACGCTCAATATTCCTGGCTTACCCTCAACGCAGGCCCCGCGATTTTTGATGCTGAAGGTCGCCTTCGCAATTCAGGTGTATTGACCCGCTATGGCTACTGGGGCTGGGAAGAGCGTATGGCGATGACGCTTCCCTGGAATTTTGATCCAAAAGCGGTAGAATAACCTTTGGGTTGAGCAACAGCATGGCGTCTTCTTGATATCATCTGGGCTTGCCATATCCATGAGGATCGTTTTGCCCTTTCCAGACTCATAGTCTCTTCTATGCTTTATCTCATTCTGGCCGTTTGTTGCAACCTCGCCATCGGCATGATTTTCAAGTACACGGGGCAGCAACGGCTGGATGCCGTGGCCTTGTTGACGGTGAACTATGCTGTGGCAGCGCTGGTCGCGGGAGTACTTTTGTTGCGAGAAGGATCCGGTGTGCTTACGGGTGCCGTGCTGGATGCACCACTCCTTGTACTGGGGGTAGTAACGGGGGCCTTATTCATCGGGGGATTCTTCGTCTATGCGTTGGCTACCCAGATGGCCGGGCTGTCGCTTGCTATCGGCGTCATGCGAGTGTCGGTGGTGGTGCCGTTTCTGGCGTCGTGGGTGATCTGGAGCGAGGTGCCTTCCGTGGCGCAGAGCCTGGGGTTGGTGATCGCGGGCGCGGCGTTTTTTATGATTGCCCGGCGGCACCAAGATGCACCAACAGCCCCTACCGAGCAGCCGGGATCTGCGGGCGGTGTCTTCGGGATTCTGGTGATTCTGTTTCTGGCAGGCGGGTTGGTGGATGTCATGATGAAAACGTTCGATGAAGCGTTCGCCGATCATCACAGCCGGGCGGTTTTTTTGTTGCTGGTCTTCGGTATCGCCTTGTTTATCGGGCTGGTTTTTGTGGTGAGCAAGGGGGTACGGACAGGCGTTTGGCCAGACCGGGCTACGTGGGTGTGGGGCATTATCCTCGGCCTCATCAATTATGGGTCTGCTGCGTTTTTGCTGCGCGCCATTGAGGAGCTATCAGGGCCATTCGTTTTTCCGGCCAATAGCATCGCGCTCGTCATCGGCGGGGCCTTGCTGGGGATTTTCGTCTGGGGCGAACATCTTTCCCGGTTGAACTGGCTTGGCCTGGCCTGTGCCGCTATCGCGCTGGTGTTACTGAATTTATGAGCCAGGGGTACGGAATCTTTTTGCACGTTTGCTCTTCCAATCGTCACGGAATTCTTCGTAGCGGATAGAGGCTGGCTTATGCGGCGCTTTTTTCAGCGGCTGGTGGTGCGCATCGCCGCAGCGGTGTTGCTGGTGGTAATCGGGGGGATGTTGACGGTATGGCTATTCAACCAGCGCGTGACAGAGACCGAGGTGCGCCAGACGGTCATCACCACGCTACAAGCCGAGACGCCCGCCTCTTTTCTCGTCACCGGCGTGCTCGACATTACCGCTACCACGACGGTCGAAAACACGAAGTACCTGTTTCCGGATCTCCTGCGGCTTGATCTGGGCACGACGCGGGCGCGGGTGCGGCTGCCGGGCCGCGTGGCGTACGGCTTCGATGTGTCTGTCCTGCGGCCTGAAGATATTGTGCTGGGCGAAGATGGCGTAGTAGAGGTGGCGTTGCCCGACCTGCGTGTTTTCTCCGTCGAGCCTGAACTGGAAGCAATGGAGATAGAGACCGATGTGGGGTGGGCCCGTACCCATGCCCGTAGCGGTCAGCGCACCACCCAGCGCGCCATGGAAGTCGCCCAGCGTGCCTTACGCGAGCAGGCCGAAAAGCATCTCCAGAATACCACACAGCCACGCATCAACACGGCAGAAGCCCTCCAGCGTATGCTGACGCCTGCCCTGCAAGCCGCTGGCATGGACGAGCCGCAGTTCCGCTTTCGCGTCGGCCCGCACCTCGTGATGGAACCAGAAGGATAGGTTTGGTAGGGAAGGGGTAGAGCGAGGGGGAAGAAGAATTTTTGATTTTGGATTTGCGAATTATGATGGATGAAGCTGGAGAAGAAAGGGGAAAAGGTGGTCGCCAACCATCAAACAAGGCACCCGTAGGGACGGACC
>DATGCC010000275.1:0-6170 GCA_035312345.1 Rhodothermales bacterium | reverse complement strand
TACAACAATGTAGGGGCGCAGTACGCCCGCCTGGGGAATCAGGAGGAGGCGATCTCGTGGTATGGGCAGGCGACCCGGGCGAATCCGAATGCCACCCTGCCTACCGCCATCGCCTATTGGAACCTGGGCGGTATCCTGTATAGCCAGGATGACTTTGCCGAGGCAGCCCGCACACTGGAAGAGGGTGTGGCCCTGGAGGACAACGACCGCGAAGCCTGGGAAAATCTCGGGGATGCCTACTACTGGTCGAGGCAACGGGACAAGGCGCGGACAGCCTGGCAGCGGGCCGTGGAACTATCACGGCAACGGCTGGCTGTGAACCCCCGCGACGCCCGCACCCTGGGCTTTCTGGCCGAAGACTTTGCCCGGCTCGGTCAGCAAGATTCGGCCCGCGCCGTCATTGAGCGGCTCCTCCGTTTCGATGAGCAGTCCGCCACTTCTCTCTTATCTATTGGCAAGACGTATGAGATTCTCCGGGAGCGGGACCGTGCCTTGCCCTATATTGAGCAAGCCGTGGCGCGCGGCTACTCCTCTAGGATGCTCGAATACGCCGCCTGGCTGGACGACCTGCGCAGCGACGCCCGGTACGAACAACTACTCGAAGCGCACGAAGAGTAGCAGGACTTATAAACAGATATCATACACCCTCTCAATCAAACCGGACCTTCTCTATGACCACCTCGCAAAAATGGGTGAGCACCCTCCTGATTTTTGGTCTTTTGCTTGTCGCCGCCTGTGGTGGCGGGGAAGAGCCTGCTCCCGAGCCCGAACCTGAGCCCGAAACGCCCAGCCAGACCATCGCCGTCACCATCGATAGCGTTGGTACATTCAGCCCGAATTCCATCACGCCTAATCCCGGCGATGTGGTTACCTTCATGGCCGGGGGCGGCGATGCGGTGCTCTGCGTCGATCCTGACTCGCTCTTTGGCGGCGAGCGCTATGCCATCGCCGACGGATCCAGCCTGGATCTGACCGTGCAGGACGAAGCGATCCATGTCGATTTTGGCTACATTGCCTGTATCGGCGATATGGAGATGACCTGTGAAGCGTGCCGACAGCAAGGTGTTCGCGGAGACGAAGGCGGGGGGCGGACCGGCCCATGACGAGACAGACCTATCTCGTCGTCGCGGTATTATTTTCGATGATTGTGGCGTGTGGAGGGGAAGCCGGGAGGGAGTCTACCGAGTCAGACCAGGAAGGCGCGACGGTAGCGGTACAGCGAGCCTCGGCGGGTGTCCCGACGAAGCTGGCGCTGCTCGTGGGCGTCAACAGCTACCCGCACCTGTCCAGGTTTTCGCAGTTGGAAGGAGCCGTCAACGATGTGGAGCGCATGCGCACGTTGCTGACCACCCGGTTCGATTTTCCACCCGAAAACGTGCGCGTGCTCGTCGATGAGAACGCAAAGCACGACAACATTCTGGCAGCCTTCCGCCAGCACCTCGTGGCGAACGCACAGCCGGGCGACATCGTCGTCTTTCACTATAGCGGACACGGCTCGCAACTCAACGACGAAACGGACGGCGATGAACTCGATGGCGTCGATGAAACCATCGTGCCGTCGGACAGCGACCGGGAGGGTACCCGCGATATCCGCGACGATGAGATCAACGCACTCCTCGCAGAAATCGACCCGGCGGCCAGCATCACCCTGATCTTCGATAGCTGCCATTCGGGCACCGTCACGCGGGACCTGGAAGGAGGACGCGCCCGCACCATCGACCGCGACAGTTTGCTTACGCGGAGAACCGCCACGCGAGGGGCCAGTGGATCCGAGGGGCTGGCCGACAGAACGTTGTCCTACGTGCTTCTCTCCGGGGCGCGCTCGGATCAACTGGCTAAAGAGTTTCGCGAGGACGGCAAAGCGTATGGGGCCCTGACGTATTTCCTCACTGAAACGCTCAACCGGGCCGATTCGGCGTTGACCTACACGGATTTGCGCGACATCGTTCAGAGCCAGATCACGACCCGCTTCGCCAACCAGAGTCCACAACTCGAAGGCCCGTCGTCCGATAGCTACGTTTTTAGTACCGCCTCCAGCCTGGCGCAGCCGCACGTAACGGTGCGTCCGCTGGACAGCGAGGTCCGACTACAGGTGCAGGCCGGGGCGGTACACGGGATGACGAAAGGGTCTGTCTTTGAGATCTACCCGCCCGGCACCAAGCGCTTCGATACGCAGAACGCTGCGATAGCCCGGGCACGGCTTACCCGCGTCGATGCGTTCACATCCGAGGCTGAGGTGCTCTCCGGCGGTCCGGTGCCAGCGGCGGCCCGCGCCATCGAACGCGAGCATGTCTACCCCGATCAGGAGATGACGTTGCGCTATGACGGACTGGCTTCGTCGGCCCTGCTGCGCACCGTCAAAGATTCGCTGGACACCTGGACGCATATCCGCGTCGTCCCCGAAGTCAGCGATGACTTTGATCTGCGCCTTTACGAAGATGCAGGGCAGGTCCATATCCGGCACGATGAGGCTGTGTTCTCCGAGCCGGTGCCCGTCGACGCGCCCGATGCGGCTGATCGCGTGGTGGGCCACGTGGAGCAATGGGCCAAATGGTTCAACGTACGCGGCATCCACCACGCAACGTCCGAGTCGCCGGTCAAACTCCATCTGACGCTGGACGACACGAACCCGGATACGTCGCGGCCCTGGAACGAGGTGGATGAAGGCGGGACATTGCGGATCGCTATCGAAAACCAATCGGATCAGCGGTTGTACATCACGGGATTTTTGATGGCTTCTACCGGCGCTATTCAACCGTTTTACCCCCCGGCAGGCGCGAGCGAATGGCTGGCACCGGGCGCCCGAAGCCACGACATCCGGGCTTCCGTGAACGTCTCGGCGGGCCGTCCCTTTTCCCGAGATATCATCAAAGTATTTGCCACCACCAGCCCGGTTGATTTGAGCAGCCTGTTTCAGGGTCGGATCCGGGGCGGTCCCGATGATCCCCTGGCCGCATTGCTGGCCCAGGCCACCCAGGGCATCGCCCGGGACATCACCCCGATGGAGGTCGGGGACTGGTATACCACCCAGCAGGCTATCGTGGTGCGGCGCGCCGACCGCCCCGCCATGTAGGCGTGCCCAGAGAAAGGCCATACCCCAAGCAAAGGAGCACTGCCATGTTACCTGTCCATTCTATCTTCCCGCGCTGGTTCCCCATGCTGGTAGCCAGCCTCCTGTTCCTGGCTGTTGCAGGCTGCAGCTCCGAGCCCCCAGAGCCAGAGGAGGCAGGCGTGGTGGTTACGTTTAGCAACGCGACCACGGCTCCCGTGGATGTTATCAGGCTAAACGAAGCGGAAGGAGAAGCGCTGGATGGGCGGCTGGAACCGGGCAAAGGGGAGGACTTCACTGCCCAGAAAGCGCAGATCTGGCGGTTCAGGCAAGCCGATCAGGTGATTGGATCGTATACAGCCGGGAAGGACCTGCGGCAGTTCTATTTGATCCAGAAGGCGGACACGAGCGGAGGGGTACGCAGCATCGCAGAGGAAGTGGCCGATCCGGTGCCTGCTGTGCCTCAACTCACCCCGCTCCGTTCCACCGCTTTCGAGTCGACGTATGACGATCCTCGCATTGCGTTTTTGCCCCATGGCTTTAGCCTGCCCAATGTCTTTCTGACGATGTGGAGCAAGGAATCGCTGTATGATCTCAAGTCGTCCTCTGAATTCGTGCTGGAGTTTGATGCGACCCTGACGGAGCCACGGCAGGAAGTTATCATTGCTTTTTCTGAAAACAGGTTGCCCTGGGGAGCCGAAGGAGCTGATGCCCTCACGTTCAGGGTGATGCCTGAGACCCAGGATGTCTGGATCAGAACCGGATTCTATGAGGACTGGCTCAACACGCGGCTCTACTACAACAGCTCCGAAGAGGTCATTAAAGTCGGAGAGCAGCAGCGGTATCGGCTTCGCTTGACGCCCTCCGACATCAGCATATCTGTGGATGGGAAGGAGATCGCCGGTGCGCCCTATGACGTGGCTCCTGTTCCGCTCCAGGGATACGTGGGTTTTGTCGCCTTTGGCAACGGGGATTATCCAGAAGAGACCCAGGTTACGTACGAGAATATCGCATTCCGTCAAACGGCGAACCGACGGGATATCGTTATTCAACCTGAGCCGGTTGATGGCGGAAACCATCCTGTCAGTGGGGTCGGGCGCTATCTGGCACTTGTCATTGGGGCGGAAGACTACATGGACCCGGCGGTGAACGACCTGGACTTTCCGATTCAGGATGCGAAGCGCATGGTCGAGACGCTGACGAGCCACTATACGTTTGCGCGGGAGAATATCACCTTCCTCCAGAATCCCTCGCAGGCGGATATTTACAATGCGCTGGATCGCCTGCGCGCCGAGGTGCAGCCCCAGGACAATTTATTGATCTTTTATGCCGGGCACGGCTACTGGGATGAAGACATGGAGCAGGGCTTCTGGCTACCGGTCGATGCCGAGAAAGACTTCCGCTCTAAGTGGCTGGCCAACAGCACCCTCCGCAATTACCTCCGCGCGATCAAAACAAAGCACACCCTCCTCGTCTCCGATGCCTGCTTTAGCGGCGGCATCTTCAAGACGCGCGATGCTTTTAGTGCGGTCGCGCCTGCCGTGGAGGCGTTGAGTAGATTGCCCAGCCGCAAAGCGATGACGAGCGGGACGTTGAAGGAGGTACCAGATAAGAGCGTCTTTATTGAGTACCTGATCAAACGCTTGCAAGATAACGATCAGCCCTACCTCTCCTCCCAGGCCCTCTTTACCTCGCTGCGTGATCCGGTCATCAACAACAGCCCCTTGCAACAGGTGCCTCAGTTCGGCGTCGTGCGCGAGACCGGCGACGAAGGCGGCGAATTTGTCTTCCGGCGGCGGGGAGGATGAAGCGTGTCCAAGATGTAGTTACTGAACCTGAAAGTCCGCCGTCATCAGCAGCCACGTATTCGGGTCCAGCACCACGTTCGTCGGCGCGGTGTCCAGGTCGATGGTGAAGGTGTGCTCGCGGCGGTCCAGGTTCACGACTTCGATGTGCGGGAGCGCGGCGTCTTCGGTAAAGATGCCGACTTCGAGGGGCATCTGAAAAGCCGCACCCGCTTGTGTCTGGTTGAGTGTGATGACGAGTTGTTGCTGGGCCGCGTCGTAGCGCCAGCCGCCTTCGAGGTGGGGCTGACCGGGCTGGTAGAGCCATTGGTGGAAGAACCTGTCCAGGTTGCGCCCGGCAGCCTCCTCCATCACCTGCTGAAACTGCGCCGAAGTAGCATTGGCGTCGCGGTACGTGCGGTAATATGCCTGAATGCCCTCCCAGAACGCCGCATCGCTGACGACGAAGCGCAGCATATGTAAGATCCAGCTTCCCTTCTGGTAGGAGTAGGTATTGAGCAGCACGTTGGGATCCGTCACATCCGAGGGCACGACGACCGCCTGCGGGTTCTGCGACGCGTAGTTGACAATGTTGCGCCGGGAATTTGCCATCCCGGCATTCATCCGGTCGCGCCCGTAGGTGAACTCGAAGTAGAGTTGCGTAAAGTAGGTGGCAAAGCCTTCGCTGAGCCAGATATGGGGCCAGTCCTGCTCCGTCACCGAGTCGCCGAACCACTGGTGGGCGATTTCGTGAGCCAGCAAGCCTTCGCTCTGCCGCGTGCCGCTCACGGAGTTCTCGCTGTAGAAAATATTGCTTGCATTCTCCATGCCGCCGTAGCGCGTCTTCGATTGCACATTGGCGAGCTTTTCATAGGGAAATGGCCCGATATGTCCGTCAAAGAAGTCCAGAATGCGCTCGGCGAGGGCGTAGTCGAAGAAACCGTTTTCGCGATCCTGTGGATAAACCCAGGTTTCAAGCGGCACATTTTCTACCTCATCTACATGCTGCACGGCGAAGCGGGCCGCGCCGATGACCATGACCTTCGTCGCCAGCGGCACCTCGGTGCGCCAGTGCGTCAGGCGCAGGTCATCGGGTAGATTCGTCTCTTCCAGTAGCCGTCCGCTGCCGACCACCTGATAATGGTTCGGCGCGACGACGCTGAAGCCGACAGTCGCCTTATCAGACGGATGATCGACGGTGGGGAGCCAGTGGCGGGCGCGGTTGGGCCAGTTGTCGCCGAAGAAGGTGCGGTCGCCGTATTTGTTTTGCGAAATGATCAGCCCGTCGGCAGGCACGCCCCGGTAGCCAATCATGTAAGTACGACGGTCGCCTGCGT
>DATGCC010000274.1:0-4884 GCA_035312345.1 Rhodothermales bacterium | reverse complement strand
ATCACGCTGCTCGCTGCGGGCATCGGTATCATGAACATCATGCTTGTCTCGGTGACAGAGCGGACGCGCGAGATCGGCGTGCGCAAAGCTGTGGGGGCCAAGCGCAGCGACATCCTGCGGCAGTTTCTCTATGAAGCCATCTTCCTGTGTCAGATCGGCGGCATTGTGGGGATTCTGGCGGGCGTGCTGGCAGGCAACCTGATGGGCCTCGCCTTTGATGCCCCCTTTACGTTTCCCTGGCTCTGGGCCTTCGTCGCGGTGCTGGCGGTGACGGGCATTGCCGTGGTCTTCGGGGTCTATCCCGCCTACAAAGCCGCCCGGCTCGATCCCATCCAATCGCTGCGGTATGAATAATGGTTTCAGGTTGGCAGGTTTCAGGTTTTTCAGGTTTCTTATCCGACCCAAACCTGTAACCTGATAACCTGTAAACCTGATGAACCATAATCCTGCCAAACGGGCGGTGGGCGAGGCAGCAGCGGCGATGGTAGAGGACGGCATGCGCATCGGCCTTGGCACTGGCTCCACGACGGCCTTTGCCATCGAAGCCCTCGGGCGACGTGTGCATGAGGAAAACCTGCAAATCGTTGGGACGCCTACGTCTTTCGCCGCCGAGCGCCTGGCTCGGGAGCACGGTATTCCGCTCGCCACGCTTGATGCACTCGATTCGCTGGATTTAGCCTTCGACGGAGCCGACGAGGTTAGCCCGGTATTCGACTTGATCAAAGGGCGTGGTGCTGCCCATACACGGGAAAAGGTAGTGGCGTCGCTGGCAGATCGCTTCGTGGTACTCGTCGATCCCTCGAAGCTCGTGCAGCAGTTGGGTACAAAGTTTCCTGTGCCTGTAGAAGTGCTGCCGATGGCGGTGCATCCGGTGCAGCAAGCGCTCGAACGGTTGGGCGCACGGCCCGTCCTACGCATGGGCGAAAACAAAGATGGCCCCGTCGTCACCGATCAGGGGTTCTGGCTACTGGATGCCCATTTTGACGGTATCGCCAATCCGTCTGCTTTGAATCAATCCATACTTTCTATTCCCGGTGTACTTGACCACGGCTTGTTTATACAAATCGCTACCGATGTGTTAGTAGGCGAGCCCGATGGCACCGTGAGGACGCTCGAAAAGACTGAGAAGTAAGAAGCCTCGAAACGGAGCACTATAGCAAAAAGAGAAGCCCTGCCACACGAAGCGGCAGGGCTTTCTTTGCAAGCAGTGATTCCGGTTAGTGTTACTTGAGCTTGAAGGTAATCGGCAGTGACATTTTCACTTTCACCGATTTGCCGCGCTGTTTGCCCGGCTTGAATTTGGCCTGCTTCACCACGCGAAGGGCCTCTTCATCACACCCGGCACCGATACCGCGCGTAACGGCGGCATCCTGCACATTACCCTGCTCGTCTACGACGAACTGGATGAAGACGCGGCCTTCAACACCGGCCTTCCGGGCGATTTCGGGATACTTGATCTGCTTCTGAATCGCGGGCAGTCCACCGATCAATTCCGGCATCTGCTCAACGACCACAAAGATTTCTGGCTCTGGCTCTTCCTCTTCTTCCTCTTCCGGCGGCGGAGGCGGTGGGAGGTCGCTCAACGGCTCGTCAATGTCGAGGGAGGCGTCGAGGTTGAGGTCGGTATCGTCGATGATTTCATCGTTGGGGACCTCGACGGGCACCGGCGGCTTAGGCGGTGGTGGCGGGGTCTCGATCTGCTTCGTTTGCACGATCTCTTCCATCTGCACGATCTCCTGATCCTGCTGGACGAACTCCATCGAATTATCCGGCGAGTAGTTGAACCGGAAAGCAAAGATAAGCAGCAGGAGGGCTGCGACGAGGCCCACCTCAACGAAGAGATGGTAGCCTTTGCGAAGGTCTGCTTTGGGGTTTTTTCGTAGGGCCATGGTTGCTGTCCGTTGCTACGCTGGTGAGGGTTGCGCCTGCATATCCACAGAGGGATCAACAAAGGTAGGAACTTGCGTGCGCAATCGAAAGGGTTTGCGGTGTTTGTGTTAAAATTACGACACCTGGCTAGGGCGGGTTCCGTCTGTGTGGGAGATTATCCATTTGTAAAAAGAGGGTTTATGGCGAAAGGTGAAAAATGGGTCTCTTTCCGGTGAATTCAGCGAAGCCGGAAGGTAATCGGCAGCGACATTTTCACTTTCACCGATTTGCCGCGCTGTTTGCCCGGCTTGAATTGGGCCTGCTTCACCACACGGAGCGCTTCTTCATTGCAGCCGCCACCCAGGCCTTTTAGCACTACCGCATCCTGCACCGTGCCCTGTTCATCCACCACAAATTGAATGGTGACGGTTCCTTGGACGCGTGCCCGCCGCGCCATGGGCGGGTAGTTTATCTTGCTCTGGATCGCACGCAGCCCGCCAATGAGTTCTGGCATTTCCTGCACAGCTACAAAATACTCCGACGTTGGCTCTTTCTCTTCCGGTTGGTCTTCTTCATGCGTGGGCGGTTCCAGTATGGGGAGTGGCGCATCCGGGGTTATGTCTGCATCAAACCGCAGGAATTCTTCCTCAATAAGGGTATCATCAGACACTTCGACCGGGGCTGGTGGTTGAGGCGGTGGGGGTGGTGTATCGGGCTGCGTAGTTTGAACCACCTCCTCAAACATAGGCGTTTCCTCTGGCTGGAGGTCATAGGTGGCCGATGCAGGTGCATAATCCCACCGAAATGCAAGGATAAGCAGTAATAGGGCTGCTATGAGGCTCACCTGGAAGACCACCGGATAGCTTTTGCGATGGTCGGTGCTATGAGGCTTGCGTACAGCCATACCGGCACTCCATATCAGGTCAGAAGGATCTTGTTGGCGGAGGCGTGTGGGCACACCACCAAACAAACGCGCCCTTTCATGACACAGCAGCGTGCGCGAAGTTGCTCTACGGGAAGGACCTGTCAGGCGGCGCGGCGTTTTTGCAGGGCGCGATAGAGCAGCACAGCGGTAACGAGACCCGCAATGTTGGCGAGGACGTCGAGGGGGTCCGGCTCGCGTTCAAACGGCAGAAATCCCTGGTAGATCTCGGTGCAGATGGCGTAGGCGATGCCAGAGACCAGCACCCATTTCACTCGGCTGGCGAGCGCCCCACGCAACGCCCACATCCAAAGCCAGCCATACCCGGCGAAGATGCCAAAGTGGGCGAATTTGTCGAAGGAGACAATGTTGATGGAGGGAATATCTTTACCGGGAATAGAGCATGCTGCCAGGATAAGCAGCGTCCAGAAAATGGCAATAACATGCGCGAGGGTGATTTTTTTCAAGAAAGAAGGCAGGTTAGGATGAAAGATTATTGGGCAAACCGTTCGCGAAGAACGAGCGGCAGGTGGTCGAGCAGGTCTGTTGCCATCATGGTCGCGCCGTGGCGGTGGAAGGCATAGCGGTCGGCAGCAGCCCCGCCGACGTGGAGGGCACAGACCGCGGCGTGCAATGGCGAGAGGCCCTGGGCCAGCAGCCCGGTGCACATGCCCGCCAGCACATCGCCCGTACCTGCTGTGGCAAGGGCCGGGTTGCCAGTGGGATTGATGTAGACGGTCCCATCAGGTGTAGCGGTCAGGCTGGGCATGCCTTTGAGAATGAGAACGCAGTTCCAGCGTTGCGCGTACGTTTGCGCCGTGCGGATACGATCCTTCAGGTTCACACCGTCGTCTGCGAGCCGTGTGAACTCGCCCGTATGCGGCGTCAGCACCCACCGGCCTTCAGCGTGCTTCGTGATGAAGCCGGGATCATCGGCGAGGGCATTGAGGCCATCGGCATCCACCACGACGGGCAGGCTGGTTTCTTGAAGCAGTGACCGAATAAAGTGTTGCGTGGCGGGAGCTTGCCCCATCCCCGGCCCAATGAGCAGCGCACGGGCTTTTTCGAGCCGGGGAGCCAGCGTATCGAGAGCAGCCTTCGTATCGATTCCGCCGTCTTGCTGTTCAGGCAGAGCAAGCGTTGTCACTTCAGTCAGCTTCGTGGCGAGCGTGTCCTGGATAGCGGCGGGACAGGCGCAGGTGACGAATCCGGCTCCCGTCCGCGCCGCCGACAGCGAGGCCATCACGGGGGCCCCTGTCATCCCCGGCGACCCGGCCACAATGAGGGCCAGCCCGGCGCTGTACTTATGCGCGTCATGCATACGGCGGGGCAGCCAGTCGGCAATCGCCGCATCGGTGGGATACCACGCACATCCCGGTTGCTGCCGGACCTCTTCCAACACAAAACGCGGAATGCCGATTTCAACGGTTTCCACCTGTCCGCTACGTACCGGTCCTTCACCGAGCAGCAGGCCCGCTTTGAGTGCACCCATTGTCACCGTCAGGTCGGCCCGGACCGCGTCGCCGAGGAGGGTGCCCGTATCGCTGTGCAGGCCCGTAGGTACATCGAGCGCGACGGTAGGCTGGGGTTGCTTATTGAGCCAGGCGACGAGGCTGCGGATCGGCTCGCGGAGGTCGCTTGTCAGACCAGTACCGAGCAGCGCGTCGATATACACATCGGCAGGCTGGAAGGCGGCTACCTGGCGCAGGTTTTCAAACTGGGTGAGTAGGAGACGGTGTGCCCCGTCGTTGTCAGCAAGCTGTTCGAGGAGGTGCCAGTTTCGGGCGGCGTCTTCGCTCATGTCATCAGGATCGCTCAGGGCAAAGACCTGCACCGTTGCGCCCCGTGCGTGGAGCACCCGCGCCACCACGAAACCATCGCCACCGTTGTTGCCTTTGCCGCAGAAGCACGCCACCGTCTTGCCTGCGACAGGGCCCCAATGCGCTTCGATCTGATCTGCCGCGCCGCGCCCCGCTGTTTCCATCAGCGTGAATCCGGGCAGGCCGTAGGTTTCGATGGTGAAGCGGTCAGCCTCGCGCATCGCTTTGGCAGTAAGGACGGGCTGCATGAGGAAAGGGGACGATCCCGGATCA
>DATGCC010000273.1:0-4332 GCA_035312345.1 Rhodothermales bacterium | reverse complement strand
AAGGTGCCGGTCGCCAAAGTTGCGACCGGCACATGTTAGTTACAGCGCAGGAGGGGACTTACTGACCGAGGTTGAACAGCAACCCGGCCTGCAAGGCATAGCCCGCACCGCCTTCGCCATCCTCATTGAGGTAGGCCAGATGCTCGCCCAGCGTGATGCGTGCCTGCGCGAAGGGCTGGATGGCCCCAAACCCGAACGAGGCCCCGCCGATGATGTTGAGGCCAAAGTCGGTTTCGCTGTCTTCGATCTGGATCAGACCCACCTCGGTATCAGTGGAGACCCGCGTGACACCGAGACCCGCACCCACGTACGGCGTGAAGGTCGAGTTGTTGAGACCAAAGGGATACAACACGTTGGCGTCGAGTTGATACACGGTCACGTCATCAAGGCCCGTAAACGTGAACTCGACTCCAGGGTTGAGGATGATGGGGAGCGCACCCAGGCCGAAACGGGCTTCGCCACCGAGGGCAAACGCACCTTCTTCGAGGCCATCTTCGGTGAACGCGTCCAGGTTATAGCCGCCTCGAACGCCAAGACCGAACTGGGCGCTGGCTTCCTGCACGCCCAGCGTGAGGACAAACAGCAGCGCGAAAAGAACGAGTAGCTTTTTCATTACAGCAATCGCACAAGGCGATGGATTGTTTTCGGAATCACGAAGCACGGCATCACCAAGCCGAGTGGCTCTGGTTCTCGCATGCGACCGTGCGCAAAGCCAAAAACGATCCCAAGGTCCGCTGCTTCATCACATCGTTACGCTTCAGGCACAAAAGCGTCGTTCTGAACCACCTCGTAACAGCTTCTGCGGCATCCTATGCTGCATTTCGCGCGTGTGGATATGGTCCTGCAGATGTCCCTGCGCCAGATGTACAACAGAGTACACGGTTTGCGCGGCAGTGTGTGGAATACTATACCTCGCACAGCCTCCTATCGTCCCGTTTCCCCTCCTGGCGCGACTCTTGTATCCCAACCTGCGAAACCTATTGAAAAACCAGCCTTTATAAAGAGGTGTCATTATGCTACACATCCCACATAACCCAACCCATCAGCGCTCGTTTTTTGCCTGGCAGCGCCTGGGGCCTGCCGTGTTGCTGCTCCTTTTCATGCTGACCGGATGCGCCACCACCGGCGTCAACCGGGGCGATGTCAACCTGATCTCGATGGAGGAGGAATGGCAACTGGGCAACCAACTCGAACAGGACCTCAACCAGCAACTCCGCCTCGTCAATGATGGCGCGGCGAACGCCTACATCGAACGCATCGGGCAGCAGATCGTCCGGCAGACAGAACTGGCGAATGCACCGTGGTCCTTCCATATCGTCGACGACGACGCCATTAACGCTTTCAACACACCGGGGGGTAATGTCTACGTCAATACCGGACTGATTCTGGCAGCGGATAATGTGGCGCAACTCGTCGGGGTGATGGCCCACGAGATCGCCCACGGCGTCGCCCGCCACGGCACGGAGCGGCTCACCAAGACCTATGGCCTGAACATCGGTGCGGGCCTGTTGCTGGGCAGCGACCCCTCGGCCTACGAGCAGGTGCTGGCACAGCTTGCAGGCACCGGAGCCATCGCCAAGTTTTCCCGCAATGACGAGCGCGAGGCCGATGAACTCGGCGTGCGCTACATGTACCAGGCGGGCTACGACCCGGAGGGCATGGCGCAAATGTTTGAAAAACTCTTGCAGCAGCGCCAGGGGCGGCCCAGTTCGGTGGCCCAGTTCTTCAGCACCCATCCGCTCACCGAAAGCCGCATCCGCGATGTGCGCCGCGCTGCAAGCCAGCTCCCCCGCCGTTCCCTCACCATGCGCGATGGCGATCTGCAAAACATCCAACGTCGCCTTCGGTAGCAATCAATACACAGCGCAAAAAAGCGGGCGGTCCAGTTTTGCTGGATCGCCCATTCTGTTATAATTCGGCTTTGCTTGCTACGCTACTTCACCAGCATTGCCTGTCGTGTAGCGCTGAAGGTCGCTCCGGTTGCCTGGATCAGGTACACCCCGTTTGGCAGAGCGTGGCCTTGTAGCGCGAAGGCATGGGGTTGCCCGGAGGCCAGCAAGCCCTCGTGCAACACCGCTACCTCCCTGCCCAGCGCATCGTACAGGGCCACGCGCACCGGCTGCGTCTGCGCCATCGTCAGCGTAAAGCGAGCTTCGGGATTGAAGGGGTTGGGATAGATAGGAGAGAGGTCGAAGGCGACAGGCACCGTCTCCTGTTCGGTGGCCGTGATCGCACCGCGTGTGAGCGTAAGATCATACGTGAGACTGGCCGAGAAGGTCTGCCCGTCGGAGGCCAGCACACGATGGGAGAGCGTAAGGGTCTCGTTCAGCATAGCCCCATGTGCATCCAGCAGCGCTGCGAGATCGCCAAAGGTGGTTTCGTAGCGCGTCGTGCTGCCCGTGTCTACATTAAGCAGAAAGGTGGCGAAATCATCGGCGGAGAGTTGCCAGGTGTATGTAACGGGGTCGCCATCGGGGTCGGAGACGCTGCTCCAGGCCACCACGAAAGGCCTCGTTGGATCCCCTGTGAGGCCCTGGTTAGTACCGTTCTGTGGCTCCGAAATGATGGGCTGTCCTGGTGCCGTGTTGACTGTGCCCGACAAGGCATCCCAAGAGGTTACCACGCGGAGTTCGTCCATTTCCATGAGCGGCAACTCCTCCTCCGGCTCGAGCACCACTTCGCTGATGCCGGTGGCATCGGTACCGCCTGCGTCCTCTGCATCCGGGGCCGGTTCGGGTTGGCTGAGGTCCGGGTTGATCCACAGGCGTACCACATCATCTTGATCGCCCGGGTTGAAAGTATAGCTCATGACGATGAGGTGGGTCGCAGGAGGCAGGCTGTTACTGCATGCACTGCTGCGGCCAGATTTCGAGATGCACAACCGAAACGCATCGCCGTTGCCGCCATCGCCAAACATGTCGAGGCTGACTCTGTGTATCACATTCAGCGATAACATATCTGCCGTTACGAAACCGGCCAGACCTTGCGAGATGTCTATGAGCGCCGCTACATAGATTGTTCCACCTGTCTGGACACCTATCCGGCGTGCCAGAAAGATACTCCCCTGGCTACCATCCAGCAGAACCTTGTTGCCCTGCGATGTGCCATACCCGTCGTAGGTAATCGTGCCTATAATGACCTCAATGGGACCGCTATTCTCATAAGGATCCTCCCAGGTGCCTCCTGCCATCGCTTCCAGCGAGCCTACAGGGTAGTCGAATACCTCATCCATGAGCAAGGTCTGGCCCGATGCTTCCCAGACGGTGCCTGCCACCATGAGCAGTACAAGGATCGGAATGTAGCGGTGCTTTTTCATAATGCGCGGGTGTTTGGCCTCCTGAAGAAAAACCGGATTCCCTCTTATCGCGCAAGACAGACCGAAATCGGCTCATGGTCTGTATCAAAAAGCACCTGACCCTTCATGGTGACGCGCCCAGGTTCCAGAGCCACACCACGCCCCAGATCAGCAACGCCGCCAGCACCACGACCATCACCAGCAATCCGCCGAACACGAGGAGCAGGAAACGGCGGTCGCGTTGGCGCTGCGGGGAAGCCATCGTCAGGTTACCATGCTTTTGTAGCAGGTCGATGTTGCGGGCATTGGCTTTGAACGTGGCATCGAACAGGTCGCCGAGAACGGGCACCGCCCCGACAAGCGCTTCGATCCCTACGTTGAGCACCATGCGCCCGAGCGTCGCCTTTGGCACCCCAAATCGCGCCGACTCGTACACGATATAGGCCGAAAGCAGCAAGCCCGCTACATCACCAAAGCCAGGAATCAAGCCGATGATAGCATCCCACCCGATGCGGTAGCCGATGATCGGCAGGCGGATCGAGTTGTCGAGCAGGAATCCGAGATGCTCGATCCGCTGAAGGCGAGGGTCTGAGGCAGGACGTGCCTGTACGTCGGTGTCTGGCATAGCAGCAGGGTCAGATGATAAAAACCAATATCTTCCAACCCACCACAGCCCTCCTCTCGTTCCCAAGCGGAAGGATACCGACTGGACTAAATAGCCGGATCTGAGGGCGTACTTGGATTATTGAGCCGCTCCTGGTTGGGATACGGATAAAAATTGCGTGTGCGGGCGAACGGATCATCTGGATCGGGCCCCTGCCCATTGAGGCGGCGACTATCCTCCAGCCCCAGGCCACTCATGAACAACTCGCCGCGGCGCTGCTGCAAGATTTCGTCCAGCAGGGCGGCTTCCGTTACAGGTCCCGTGTAGGCCGGGAGCGCCGCACCAATGCCGAAGGGGTCGTCCGTAGCCGTCTTGGTCCGCACGGCATCGATGGCCGCCACAGCATCTGACAGGTTGCCGAGGCGCACGTTGG
>DATGCC010000272.1:0-3168 GCA_035312345.1 Rhodothermales bacterium | reverse complement strand
AAACAAGGGGTGGAGGCAGGCGGCCTGAACAGCCATACAGGATCAGTCTCCAGTAAGACATGCTGCCGCCCGAAACACAGAAAGTAGCGAGATGCGACCGGACGAGCAAGTCGTTTTGCCTGATTATGCGGCTGCCAACTGCTCGGCGAGCGTCTCCCACTCCTCATAAAGCGTGGCGAGTTCGTCCTTTACGGTCTCATACGCCGCCGTGGTGGCACGGGCGCGGTCGGGATTTTCGTAGAGGGTGGGATCGGCAAGTTCGGCTTCGAGTTGGGATTTGCGCTCTTCTTTCTCGAAGATGTGCGCTTCGGCTTGCTCGTAGAGTGCCCGGAGTTGGTTAAGGGTGAGGAGGTCATAGTCCTCCGCGCTGCCGTCCCCGTTTTGCAGAGCACGATAGCGGCGGTTGCGCTCTTCAGCCTCGCGGCGTTTCTGCTCCTTCGTCTTCGGTCCGCTGCTGCGCGGGGGCGGCTCTGCCTGTCCGTTTGCCGCTGGTGCAGACGTGGGTTCTGGTTCGGCTTCTTTCTCGAAATGACGACCGGTGCCATGCTCCAGGTACCACTGATACTCGGAGTACGTGCCTTTATACGTCCGCACCTGCCCACCCCCAGCGTACCAGATCGTGTTGACCACCTGATCGAGAAAATGGCGGTCGTGGCTGACGACGACGAACGAGCCGGTATACTGCCGTAGCGCTTCGATGAGCACATTGATCGACTGGATATCGAGGTGGTTCGTCGGCTCATCAAGGATGAGAAAGTTGGCGGGGTGTAGCAGCGTGCGGGCCAACGCCACACGGCTTTTCTCGCCCCCAGAAAGCACACCCGTCGGTTTGAACACATCGTCGCCCGTGAACAGGAAGGCACCGAGCAGCGTGCGGAGTTCGGTGTCGCTCTGCCCACGCGCCACAGCGCGGAGAGAGTCCAGGATGGTGTACTTCGGGTTCAGTGTTTCGGCCTGGTGCTGGGCGAAGAACGTGACATCCACCTGATAGCCTTCCTCCCGCGTGCCATCGAACGGCTCGGTGTCGTTGAGAATGCGGGCCAGTGTTGATTTGCCCGCGCCGTTCTTGCCGATAAGCGCAATCTTGTCGCCCCGCTCAATGACCAGCGGCCCGGCGTTGTCGAACACCTCAATGTCGTCCTCAGCCGTGTGGTACGTCTTGGAGAACTCCGAAATCTTCAGTACCTCGCGACCCGACCGGCGCGGCGATGGGAAGCGGATGTGAATGCTTGCCTGCTCGGACGGTGGCGGCACGATGCGCTCCAGCTTCTCCAACATCTTGACACGGCTCTGCACCTGCTTGGCCTTCGATGCCTTATAACGAAACCGCTCGATGAACCGCTCTGTCTCGGCGATCTGCTTTTGCTGGTTTTCGTAGGCCGCCTGCTGGAGTTCACGCCGCGCCTCGCGCTCTTCGAGGTAAAAAGCGTAATTGCCCGCGTATTCGGTGACCTGCCCGTTCGCCAGTTCGGCAATCGTCGTCACCATGCGGTCGAGGAAGTAGCGATCATGGCTGACGATGACGACGGTGCCGGGATAGCTTTTGAGATAGCCTTCGAGCCAGTCGATGCTGACGATGTCGAGGTGGTTGGTAGGCTCGTCGAGCAGTAGGAACGAAGGCTCGCGCAGCAAGATCTTGGCGAGGGCCACACGCATCCGCCAGCCGCCAGAGAACGTGTGCATAGGCCGGTCGAATTCGTCCGGCTCGAAGCCCAGACCAGTGAGCACGGCTTCCGTTTTCGGGCGAATCAGGTGAGCGTCTTTCGTCACCAGTTCGGCGTGGACGCGCTCCAGGGCGTGCAGAAGCTTCTCGTAGTGCTCGCTCTGGTGGTCAGGCTCCGCTTCCAATTCTTCCGTGATGCGGTGCTCTTCGGCTTGCAAGGACAGCACGTCCTCAAACGCCGTCATCGCCTCACCCAGCACGCTGCGATCTGAGGCTTTCTCCTGGGTGTCCTGCGCCAGATAACCAACCGTCACACCGCCGCTCATCGACACCGTACCCTCAGCAGGCTGCGAACCCGCAATCACGCGCAGTAACGTCGATTTGCCCGCGCCATTCGGCCCGATCAGCCCGATGCGTTGGTCTGGCTTGATGGTCCACGTTAGCCCGTTGAGCACCAGTTGCCCGCCGAAAGCCAGCGTAATATTGAGAAGTTGAATCATGCGTTACGTGCCTGTACAATGCGACGAATAAATGTTACGTACTTCATCAATGCGACGGATACCTGCTACGGCGTTCCCCAACATCAACGATCCAGTACGGCTGGGAAACGGCCATGCTGGTAAAGGGATAAGCACAAGAGAACTTACGGGAGAAACACCGTCTGTGTCGTTCGTAGGGTGCGTCCCCTGCCGCCTACGCAGCAGATAGGATTCATGCTGACCAGATCAGTTCCCGTAGCCCCTTTAGCATACAACCAACTCCTATAGAGAGCGTGCCGTCATGAAAACCTCAACCCATTCTTCCTATTTATCGCGCCGATTTTTCAGCCTGCTTTTTGCGGCTCTCCTTTTCGTATCACCGATCCTCCTTGGAGCCTGCGACACTATAGATCCCGGCCTGGAAACCGAAGACGGTACCACATCGGTTCTGGCCAAATCCACACAAGATGGGGACCGACCTGAAGAAATTGGAGACGGTGAGGACGACTCTGAGCGCGACTATAAAGACAACCCTACCTTTGTGGTCACAGAGATGGCAGAAGAGCGACCTGAAGAGGATGAAAGAACCCGCGTAGAAGGCTATACGCCCTCTAAGACCGAGGGGGAAGATCAAGAACCAGAGCCTGGCGAGATTTACTACCTGAAAACACCAGATGAAAACCCCTATGAATATACGGCTGAGATCGTAAGGGTACTCGACGAAAACCCTAATCCAGAAGACTTCGCGGCAGAATACATCCTATACGTCGAAATCGAAGAGGTCTATTACAAGGTGGTCGATTTTTATTAATCCACCTGACAACACAGTTCAACGCAAAGGGCCGGGGAAGATAGCCGGAAGATGCTATTCTTTCCTCGGCCCTTTTAAAAAGGGGCTGCCATAGATAAGGATTAGATAGAGTGCCATTCGAGCCGTGTATCAACTAACTCACTCGGCGAGCCGTAGTTGAAACGCCACTCACATTCCTTCAAAAACAAGCCAAAATGCGACTTCGGGATGCCATT
>DATGCC010000271.1:0-3781 GCA_035312345.1 Rhodothermales bacterium | reverse complement strand
ACAAGGACGGATATGGAGTTTTCAAGCTACATCGCAAAAAGCAAAGATCACATCGTGTCTCCGTAATGCTAGACGGGCGAGATCCCGAAGGTCTAGTAGTGCGGCACACCTGCGATAATCCCTCGTGTGTGAATCCTAATCATCTTGTTGTTGGAACGCAGAGAGCCAACATGCGAGACCGAGACTGCCGAGGACGACAGGCAAAGGGTATGCGTATTGGGAGCAGTAAACTCACACCAGAAGCCGTGAGAGCTATTCGTGCTGATGACAGGCCAAGTACCAGAATCAATCGTCAGTATGATGTTGCCCCCAGTACAATTCGCACTGTACGTCTGAGAAAGACTTGGAAGCACATTGAATAGCAATGGAATCCTTTGTATGCTTTTACCAGTAAAGCAAAGGTCTTTACAACCTCCCATTAACCAAGTGCAGCGAACACAGAATTTGTTCTAGATGTGTTCTAGATCACTGATTGCCCGGAATGCCCTATCTGCAAAATCGGCTCTTACAGGCAGTATTCGCAGATTTTAGATGGCATTGAATTGGTAGACGCAACGGTCTCAAACACCGTTGTCCGTAAGGACGTGCGGGTTCGAGTCCCGCCCCGGGTACCCCCTAGAAGCCCCTAAGTCTTGGTAACACTGGACTTAGGGGCCTGTTATTTTCCGTAGGGTTAAGGATAGGGTTAAGGAAAGTGGGATTATGCTGCTTTAAGGGGCATTGCCGTAACAACCGGAAAGCTTGAATAGCGAATCACCTCGGCCTCTCCACGCAAGCGCTCGATGGCCTTAGCATCTCTCAAAGCCTTCTCCATCTGTTGCACTTCCTCCGAGTAGGCGTAGCTCTTGCGCGTGCCCAGCGTGATCTCATGGCCTCTGAATAGCGTGCGCTGCTCCGGCTCGTCCATCAGCGCCGCCGTGATCATCGGCTTGAGTGTGTCTAGTTCTTCCGTGAGGTGTTCGATCTGTGCTTTCAGATCCAGGTAGCGTTCCAGCGGTTCGTTCGTATCGAGTGCGCGTAGACTCATGGCTCTTTCCGTTTGGGTGTCACAAGGTAGAAGATGAAAAAGGGGCGGTCCGTGGTGGCACCGCCCCCGGTTGGCTAGAAGTAGAGATGGGAGAGATGGGCGATTTCGTTGTCGAGCATCCTCTCTTCGTAGCGCTGAACCATAAGTTCATCCTCTACTGCCTCTTCGATCTGGTCAAGCAGCAGGATGGGGAAGTTGACCACTTCGTTTCCGGCTCCGTCACGGATGGAGGTGATTTCGTAGTGGTCAGAGCCGCCTTGCTGAGAGATGGAAACGGTGGCGGTGAGATTTTATAACCTTTACGCGGCCCGGGCCGTGATAAAACGTTTATCCTCCCCGTTCCGATAAAAGCAGCGTGTTTGCTTACAAGCCGTGGTACAACAACGGCTTCGCGCAACGGCCACATGCTTTATCCGGGCAGAGTTATGATATTACAGGTTCTGCGGCGCTACCTGTGCGGAACTCTGGCACCTTTTCCAGATCACGAGGTACAACTTGTACCCGCGCCATCCTCAATCAAGCGGGCTTTCCATGCATGGTTCCTCCCGTCCGAGGGGGTGGACGCTCATACCGCCCCCGCCGCTTTTCGCGCTCCCTCTTGTCGCTGGCCTCTTCTTACACGGCCACTTCCCTCTCGTCCATGTCTCGGACTCGCTCACGGACCTCCTCCGCTGGCCCGGGATTGGTCTCATCGCGGTCGGGGTCGCCCACATCCTGTCCAGTGCCGCCTTATTTGCCCGCTCGCGCACGACGATCGTTCCGCACCGCCGTGCGTCGGTGATCGTCCAGCGGGGGGCCTACCGGTGGACCCGGAACCCGATGTACCTCGGCCTTGCGCTGATCTACGTCGGGGTCTCGGCTCTCTTTGCGGCTCTGTGGCCGCTGCTGTTGCTCCCACTGCCAGTGCTCGTGATGAACTGCCGGGTGATTCCGATGGAAGAGCGACAGATGGCAGAGGCGTTCGGAGCGGACTATGGGGCGTACACGGCGCGCGTGCGGCGATGGCTGTAGGGGCTAGGTCCGTTTCACCGCCTTTCCTCGTCTGAGCCTCGTCGCTGATCTTGCCTCGTTCCACCGGCTTGCTGTGTTTTGCGGGTGAGCCGCAAACTGTTCTGTGTCCTTCCAACCATTCGAGACTCCCGCTATGCGTGCCATCGAACGCCGCGCCTTCCTGCTCGCCGCACTGGCGGTAGCTCCCCTTGCCTCGTGCTCGCCCGCCCCCTCCGCGTCCCTCGTCCAGCGGAGGCGCGCCGGTACTCTCGTCCGAGCCGGCCAAGACCGCACGGGCCATCCTCGCGATGTCTTCGGCGGCCTCCGCATCGACGCGAAGGTGCCGCCAGAGGACACCACCGGGGACCTCTACATCATCGAGCACACCGACGAGGCGAAAGGCGGCCCTCCGCGCCACGTCCACCACGCGCAAGACGAATGGTTTTACGTCCTCAAAGGGGCCTACCGCATAGACATCGGCGAGGAGCGGTTCGACCTCAGCCCTGGAGATTCGATCTTAGCCCCGCGCGAAGTCCCGCACGTATGGACGCACGTCAGCGAGGGAGAAGGACGACTGATCATCGCCTTCCAGCCGGCCGGGCAGATGGAGTCGTTCTTGGGCGCGTTGGCGGAGATGGGGAGCGCCCCAGCACCGGAGGTCATGGCCTCGCTCTTCGCCTCGCACGGGATGACGATGCTGGGCGCTCCCCTGCCGGTAGGGTAGGTGCCCTCGGCCGCAGAACCCGCGGCTGCAGGCGGACGCAGGGCTGGGCGGTCTTGCCTTGCTCTACCGCTACCACGACCGTCAACCCGTTCAAGCAGTGACACGGCCCTGCGCCGCTGAGCCGCAACTTGTTATGCCGCTTGCTCAAGTTCTGTAGAGAGGTTGTCGCCCATGTCGGTCATTACCCTAAAGCGAGGACTCCTTTTGGCGCTCGCCCTACTCGTTTGGTCGCCGCAACTCGTGCAGGCGCAGCAGCCGGATCTGGCCATTACCAGCGTGACGCTCATCGACGGCACGGGCGCGCCGCCTAGAGAGGGGGTCACGATTCTTGTACAGGACGGACTCGTGGTTAGTGTCACCCCGGTGGACAAAGCGGTCATCCCGGCGGGAGCCACGGTCATCAATGCCGCCGGGAAGTACGCTATTCCGGGCCTTGCGGACATGCACGTCCACTTCGGACGGGGCGGCGGACTCCCTGGATGAAGGAGTGACTTGAGCAACATGCTCAGGGGGATGCATGATCTAATAAAAGGCCGCCTAACCCCCGCTCTAGCCGACCGTCCGCTGGGCGCCCGGCGGCTAAGCTTTTTCGTTATGCGCTAACATTGACCGAATGCTTGACCACTACACAGCTCGCGCCATAGCTGTACGCCATATCGAGGCTAGAGACGATGCCGAGGAGCATGATCTCATGCTTGATGATCGATACACTGTAGAGCGTCCAACGCTATTTGCCTTCTCGTTCAACCCACGCGCTTTTGTCGAGCATGGAGATGAAATGGCGATACTTATTGGTTCAGGGCCACTGATTGTAGATCGTATAACAGGAGAGGTTCACCCGACAGGTTCTGCTCATTCCACAGAGTATTGGATTGAGGAGTACGAGCGTCGGCAGGGCGTATTGTAAAAACAGCGCCTAACCCCGGCTCTTATTAGGCTAAAGTCAAGCGTTGGGAGCCATTTTTCTGATGGGTCGGTGTAATTTTATTCGGCTGCGTTAAAGCGGCATAGCTTGCCCACCCCATGCCTCTGGCATCGGT